>JAYTIA010000132.1:0-2225 GCA_043732145.1 Saprospiraceae bacterium | reverse complement strand
TGCTTTTTAAATTGATAAAAAAACTATTTACTAAAAAAATCCACCAAAACAAAAACTATGAAACAATTTTTGCAATTTTACATTTGAGTAAAATGAGAAACTGCTCAAAATTTTCATAGTGCTAATTGAAAATAAATTTCTCAATTATCTTCACTACTTTAATTTTTATTTTCAACTAATCAACCAACTTACAAAATGAACTATCAAAATTTACTTTTGCTATCTGTTATTTTTTTAGCAGCTACTGTAACTGCATCCGCACAAAAAAATCTTTACGGTATTTTTGATACAGCCACAGATGTTGGCAATCCAAAATTGAATGGAAGCACTATTTATGATGTTTCGAAACAAGAATATACTTTGCTCGGAGCCGGTTATAATATTTGGTTCAACCGAGATGAATTTCATTTCGCTGCAAAGCGTATTAAGGGAGATTTTATTGTCACAGCCGATTTTGAATTTCCAAATCCTGGAAAAGAGCTACACAGAAAATACGGCTGGATGGTCAGAGAAAATTTGAATGATGATGCCGCACATTTCACAGCCACTTTTCATAGCGATGGTTTAACGGCTGCACAATGGCGCGTTATGCGCGGTGCTTATATGCGCGATCCTGAAGATGAAATATTTTTTCCGAAAAAGAAAGCACAAACTATTCAAATTCAACGTATCGGAAAAACTTACACCATGCGCATAGCTAATCCGAGTGAGCCTCTGCAAACTTTTGGTGCACCCGTTACAATGGAAAACATTGGCAATAATCCGTATGTAGGAATTTTCATCAGTTCACATAATGCCGACAATTTAGAAGCAGTGCGCGTTTGGAATGTAAGAATAGATAAACCCGTGCCAGCTAATTATAAATTTTATTCTCCGGATTCGCTCGGCAGTCGCTTAGAAATTATAGATGTATTTTCCGGAAAAAGGAAAGTAGTTTACGAAAGCACGCATAAATTTGAAGCTCCCAATTTTTTACCGGACGGAAAAAAAATATTGTTCAACAGCAAAGGTCTTATTTGGACAGTTCCGGTTGATGGAAGTGCCGAACCTACTCAACTCAATACCGGAACAATTGATAAAAATAATAATGACCATGTAATTTCTCATAACGGAAAACTTCTTGGCATTAGTAGTCAACGCACCGGATTATTTGGTGGCGGTTCTACTATTTATTTTTTGCCTTTAGAAGGGGGAGTGCCGAAACTTGTTACTGAAAAAACACCATCTTATTTACATGGTTGGTCTGCAAATAATAAAGAAGTATATTTCACTGCTCGCAGAGATACAAATGCGAATTCTTTGTTCCGGTTATATAAAGCAAACATTGAAAACGGCGCAGAAACCCAATTAACTCACCAAACTTTTGGTCATGTTGATGGACCAGAAGGTTCTCCAGATGGTAAATGGATTTATTTCAACGGCAGCATGACAGGAACCATGCAACTTTATCGCATGAAACCGGATGGAACAGGACAAGAGCAATTAACTTTCGATCAATTCAATAATTGGTTCCCACATTTATCTCCGGATGGAAAATGGATTGCATATATTGCTTTTGAAAACGATATAAACCCAACAGATCATCCGCCACTTAAAACGGTGAGTTTAAAATTGATGTCGGCTAACGGTGGTTTCCCAAAAACAATTGCGCATTTATATGGTGGACAAGGCACAATTAATACGCCTTCGTGGTCGCCGGATAGTAAATACGTTTCTTTTGTGAGTTATTCGGGAAGAGTAAAATAATTTTGAGGTATTATCTTTCGTTGATCAGGTATATTTAAAATGAGAATACCTAAGGTACACTAATAAACGCTGCTCTGAAATGGCAGGAAAGTTTCAAAAGATTTCCTTTTGGAAATTTATATTGAATTTTTTCAACTTAGAAATTTTATCAAAATCACAAATGCTTTCTTTTCTAAAAAATATCTTCTTACTTTGCTCTTTCAATTGATAAAAAACTATTTTTAAAAATGAATCAACTAAATGTATTTGATCGCATCGAAAAAGAAGTAACACAAGCCGGATTTAGAATTGAAAAACAAGATCGCTCACGCCCTTGGGGTGGTTTTTTTGTGATAGATGAAACGCAAGCACCACTATTTATTAAAACTTATTTTCCGCATTTATCGTTGGCAGATTTTGCCGGCTATGAAAAACTAAGCCCAAAAATTTTGATAGTTGCACCGCATAAACGATTATCATGGCAATATCATTTTCGGCGT
>JAYTIA010000131.1:0-5985 GCA_043732145.1 Saprospiraceae bacterium | reverse complement strand
GATTGCGGAATGTAAAGTAATGCGCGCTTATTATTATTTCAACTTAGTTCGTTGGTTCGGCGATTTGCCGATTATTACAAAATCATTGGCCCCTAATGAATATTCGCAGCCACGTGCGCCCAAAGCAGATGTTTATAAACTAATTGTACAAGATTTAAAAGATGCAATTTCGGCATTGCCCGAAAAAAACGGCTACGGTGCGTCAGATGTGGGGCGTGTAACGAAAGGAACTGCAAGCGGATTATTAGCAAAAGTATATTTGACGCAGGGTGATTTTACGAATGCGGAAACTTACGCTAATCAAGTGATCAATTCCAACCAATATGCTTTATATCCAGACTACGATAAGATTTTTACACTTGACGGTGAAAATAGCTCTGAATCTATTTTTGAAGTACAATGTATAGCAACAGCCACCGGCGACGGCGGCTCACAATACAATGAAGTGCAAGGTGTACGCGGCGTTCCGAATTTAGGTTGGGGTTTCAATCGTCCAAGCGATTCTTTTATCGCAGAGTTTGAACCCGATGACCCACGTCGTACAGCAACCATTTTATATGAGGGCGATATTTTACCCGACGGTTCAGCTATTATACAACACAACGCAGAAGTTTTTGGTGCGCGTTATAATAAAAAAGCATGGGTGCCGCAACATCCGGGCGGTAACGGCGACGGTCCGGGAAATATTCGTTTGTTACGTTACGCCGATGTCGTTTTGATGGCGGCAGAAGCACAAAATGAAAACGGCAAAACAGCAGAAGCGTTGAAAAACTTAAATGCGGTGCGTAAACGCGCGCGTGGTTCATTGCCTGAAACAGTTTTGCCGGTAATTACGGAAACGGATAAAACTAAATTGCGCAATCTAATATGGCACGAACGTCGTTGCGAATTAGGTATGGAGCAACAACGCTGGTTTGATTTAGCACGCACCGGTCGGTTAGCCGAAGCGTTGAAAAAAAATGGTAAACCTTTTGTAGTTGGCAAACACGAATTGTTTCCAATTCCGCAACAAGAAATTGATTTGAGTGCCGGTGCCTTGGCACAAAATCCGGGATGGTAATTTTGATTAAGTATTAAGACTTAAAATATTGTAAGATAAAAAAACTTGAATTGAAAAATAAATTTCAATTCGAGTTTTTTTATCTTACAATATTATTTTTGAAAGCAAAACACTTTTTCAAACTGACTACTAAAATTTTTTAATTTTTAAATACTCGGACAATATCCGTCATCATTATTCCTTTTTATGTAATTTTGCACTTGAAAATATTTGCGATGAGGAATAATGGATTAAATTCGTAATTCGCAATTTGTAATTTAAAATTAAATACCATGAGTACAAAAATCAAAATTCAACCGACAAAAAGATCGCGTTTAGGCAAAGTGGATTTCAATAATATTCCGTTCGGTAAAGAAACGAGTGACCATATGTTTGTGGCAGATTACAAAAACGGAAAATGGCGCAATCCACGTATCGTACCGTTTGGAAAATTTTCTATAAACCCGACAAATTTAACACTGCATTACGGTCAGGCTTTTTTTGAAGGCATGAAAGCTATGCGTATGACGGATGGCACGCCATCATTTTTTAGAACTGATATGAGTTTAGAGCGTTTAAACCGCTCGGCTGAACGGATGTGTATGCCGCAGGTGCCGGAGGAATTATTTCAATCTGCGTTGCATCAACTGATTGAAATTGATCACGAATGGCTGCCGAATGTACCAAATAGTTCACTTTATATTCGTCCGGTGATGTTTGCGACAGAAGAAGCGTACAGTGTACGTCCCTCAAAAACTTATCGTTTCATCATTTTCACCGGACCGGTAGGGCCTTACTATTCAAAAGCGGTGAAATTATTGGCAGATGAAACTTTCATTCGTGCGGCGAAAGGCGGAACGGGTGAAGCTAAATGCGCCGGTAATTACGCAGGTTCTTTATATCCTGCCATGTTAGCGAATCAAAAAGGCTATGATCAAATTTTATGGTTAGATGCAAACGAACATAAATATATTCAAGAAGTTGGTACGATGAATGTCATGTTTGTAATTGACGGAAAAGTTGTAACACCGATGCTGGACGGCAGCATTTTGCGCGGTATTACACGCGACAGCATTATTGAAATTTTGAAATCGAAAGGCTACGAAATAGAAGAAAGATTAATTTCGATATATGAACTTATAGAAGCATCAAAAAAAGGAACTTTGCAAGAAGCATTTGGTGTCGGTACTGCCGCAGTGGTCAACTTAATAGCGGAAATTACTTATCGAGACACAAAAATTGTTATTCCGCCTTTCAAATCAGACAGTATCAGTGAAATTGCACGACAATACATCAATAAAATGCGCACCGGCGAAATTTCCGATGAGTTTGGTTGGGTAGAAAAAGTAGAAATTGGAGAATTAGTTTATAATTGACAATGGACAGTTGACAATTGACAATTAAAAAAAATGCACGGAGATATTTTCTCTGTGCATTTTTTTAGGAATTTTCAGTTTTTTATTTTCAATTGTCAACTGTCCATTGTCAATTATAAATTTATTGTCTATATCTTGAACTTGCCGGCACCGGATATTTGGCTTTATATTCCATCGCTTTAGGAATTAAATTTTTAATAGCAACGGCCCGACTTGCGGGATTCGGGTGCGTACTTAAAAATTCCGGCGGACGACTGCCGCCACCTAATGCACCCATTCTTCCCCAAAGTGCAATGCCTTCATTAATATTATAACCCGCCATAGCAGCCAAATATGTTCCAATTTCATCTGCTTCCGATTCATCTTTTCTGCTGAAAGGCAAAACCAAACCTAATTGCGCGCCATAACCGAGTGCTGTTTGAAATAGCTGGCGTGTTGCCGCCGGTTTTTGCGCAACAGCTAAACTTAAATCAACTGCTTGTAAACCAAGTTGAGTAAGTAAACCCTGACTCATACGCTCGTTACCGTGATTAGAAAGCGCGTGGGCAATCTCATGTCCCATAACCATCGCTAAAGCATCATCATTTTGTGTTATCGGTAATAAACCGGTATACACCACAACTTTTCCGCCCGGCATACAAAAAGCATTCACGGTTTTCGGGTCGTCCACTAAATTAAATTCCCATTTATAATTGCTTAAATCTTTTGTATCATTATTCGCTTTATAAAAAACTTCAACGGCAGATTTTAGATCGTTGCCAATACGACGTACTTTCTCTAAATCGGAACCGGATTTAATCGTTTTATTGGTTGTCAAGAAAGTATTGTACTCTGCTAAACTCATAGTATTGAGTTCTGCATCCGGAATCAAGCTCAATGACTTTCTGCCGGTAAATAAGTTTTTTGAACAGCCTACATAAATTAGTGCCGATAATATTAGGCTTGAAAAAATTAATGGTACTTTTTGCATGGTGGTAGTTTTATGATGAAATCATCGGTGAAATAATCTGTTAAATAATCTACAAATATATGTACGATAAAAAGAAATTTTCAGACTATATTTTGTTGTTTCTTTTACGACGAGGCTATAACGAAAAAGTATCGCGGTTTTATCTAAAAAGGGTTAAAAAATAATATTTTTTTAACGTTTTACTTTATTTTTCTTCAAACAACTCAAGGTATGCCATAAAAGTAAAATCGGGAAAAAAATCTTGAATATCTTTAATTAACGTTTTTTTTAATCAAGTTTAGAGGCTCGAATTTAATTAAAAAATTGTTGTTCTTGAAATTCTTGAAGAAATAGATAATTTTATTTTCAAAAAATCTATTTTAAAAAAAGAATTTCCATGAAAATAAAATAAATTTACACCTCTAATTCACCTGTATCTGTTTGCAGCTTCTCTAAATTTTTCTGTATGAAAAAATTTTTTTCGCTTGTACTTTTATTAAGTACCTCTAACTTTATTTACGCTCAATTCACAATTGATGCTAATCCGATTGAGCCGACAACAGCAAATGATCGCGCCAAAAGTTTTCTGCAACACGAAAAATTATCCGAACAATCGCTCGTCAAAAATATCCCTTTTCGTTCTGTCGGACCTTGGTTGCAAAGTGGTCGCGTTTCGGATATAGCCATCGATGAGCGCGATCCGTCGCATTTTTATGTAGCTTATGCAACCGGCGGTTTATTCAAAACAGTTTCAAACGGTACATCGTTTGAACCGCTTTTTGATAATCAACCTATCATTACACTCGGACATGTTGCCGCAAATTTTGAAAAAAATATCGTCTGGGCGGGTTCCGGCGAACAAAATGCAAGTCGCTCTTCTTATGCCGGTGATGGCGTTTATAAAAGTATCGACGGCGGAAAAACTTTCAAGAACATGGGTTTGAGTGAAACACAACACATAAGTCGCATCGTTCTACATCCTACTGATGAGAATACGGTTTGGGTAGCTGCACTTGGGCATTTGTATTCGCCAAACAAGGAAAGGGGCGTATATAAAACTTCTGATGGCGGAAAAACTTGGAAGCAAACACTTTTCGTTGACGAAAATACAGGCGCAGTGGATATTGTCGTTGATAAAAATAATCCGCAAATACTTTACGCTTCCACTTGGTCAAAAACGCGCCGCGCTTGGAATTTTTACGGTAACGGTAAAGGTTCCGGCATTTATAAATCCGGTGACGGGGGAGATAATTGGACCTTAATTTCTGACACGCAATCCGGTTTCCCGCAAGGTATCGGCGGCGGACGTATCGGTTTGAGTATGGGTTACACAAAAGATTCCGGAAAAAATCAACCCAAATCTATTCTTTTTACGGTTTTAGATAACCAAAATGCCAAACCTAGTAACGACACAAAAAAGTCGAAGAAAAATAAATCTGAGATTACAAAGGAATCTCTGAAAAAAATGAGTGATAAAGAATTTATGAAATTGGATCCAAAAGAAATTACGGTATTTTTAGAAGAAAATAATTTTCCTGAAAAATATAAAGCGGAAGACATTATCGAGCAGATAAAATCAGGGAAAATTTCTACTCAAACGCTTTATGAATATATTGACAAAGACGACGACGGTTTCGGCAACACAAGTATTTATCAAGCAGAAGTTTATCGTTACGATGATGCAGGAAACAAATTTACAAAAACGCATACCGACGACCTCGACGGCATTTTTTCTACTTACGGTTATTATTTCGCACAAATTCGCGTAGATCCTTCCGATATTAATAAACTTTACGTCATCGGTACGCGCTTAATAAAATCGGACGACGGCGGAAAAACTTGGAAAAGTATCACAAAAGAAAATGTACATTGGGATGGTCACGCGCTTTGGATAAATCCGAATCGCACGGGACATCTTGTTTACGGCAATGACGGCGGTATCAACACGAGTTACGACGACGGAAAAACGTGGACAAAATCTAACTCGCTGCCACTCGCACAATTTTATCACGTTACGGTGGATATGAAAGAGCCATATAATGTTTACGGCGGTTTGCAAGATAATGGCGTGTGGTTCGGTTCTTCGAAAACAAAACCGAACAACGCTTGGCAAGAAACCGGCAATTCTGAATTTAAAAGTATCATGTGTTGCGACGGAATGCAAACGCAAGTAGATACTCGGGATAATGTAACGGTTTACACGGGTTATCAATTCGGTGAGTCTTACAGGTTGCGTACAGACGCGTCGCAACGGGTCTCTCCGAAATATATAAAACCTAAACACGATTTGGGTGAAAAACCATTGCGTTTCAATTGGCAAACGCCAACTTTGCTTTCAAAATTCAATCAAGATATTTTATATTTTGGAGCCAATCGTTTGTATCGCTCTATGGATAAAGGCGATAATTGGGAAGCAATTAGTCCGGATTTAACAAACGGCGCGAAAAAAATTGTCACTGATGATAAGAAAATGAAAACCGGTAATGTGCCTTATGGTACAATTACTTGCATACACGAATCCCCGTTGAAATTCGGTTTGATTTATGTCGGTACTGATGACGGCAATATACAAGTCACACAAGACGGTGGTACTTCTTGGAAAAAAATATCAGACAAACTCC
>JAYTIA010000130.1:0-2231 GCA_043732145.1 Saprospiraceae bacterium | reverse complement strand
GACGGCTACTTAAAAGACGATTACACTGTACGTAAATTGTATTTTAGGTATTGTAGAAATATTAAATCTGCTGCAACGTTTTAAACAGTCAAGAGTAGAAGATAACGGTTATTTGTTAATTATCATTAATAACTAACAAATAACAACTAATAAATAACAAATATGCTAAGATATATTTTCGCCGCTTTAATACTATTTTTTTGCACTTTCGTTCCGCTCAATGCGCAAGCACCCGCCACATTTCCTGAACAACCGGAAGAATTTCTGAAACAACTCAATGAGTTTGTCAATTTCGGTAAAGAGGTGGAGGTAGCAAAAATTTATAAAGATTTTGAAACCAAATTTCACGGCGGTTTCAACGAACAAGAAACGAAACGCATCATCAATACTATCAACACGATGCGCGGACTTCGACTACACGCAACACCTTATTTTTCCGATTATTTGCGCTGCCTTGTTGTTGTTGATCCGACGACGAAAGACACAAGTCGATTTGAACAATGGAATAATATTACCGACACACTGCTGCACAGCGTTCAAAGTGATAGATTTGGTCCGATACAAGATTTTTTGGCTTTTTCAAAAGATTTTTTGGAGCGCAATACGCTTTTGTACGGCCCAAATGCGAATGTTTGGGTGGCAGATAATAAAAACTACAAATGGAATTTCGTTAAAGGTTATCCTTCTATTCAATGGGATAAAGTGACTATTACGGCTTATTACAAAACAGATTCCATTCGCGTCATAGATACAAAAGGGTATTTTTTTCCGCTTCAAGGACAATGGAAAGGCGACGGCGGTAAAGTTTTTTGGTCACGACAAAATGTAGGCGATATTTATGCAACGTTTAAAAAATACTTGATTGACGTTTCGAAAGGATACTACAAAGCAGACAATGTGATGATGCACTATCCGGTCATGTTTCCGGATAAAGAATTAGAAGGTACATTTGAAGATAAAATAACCGTAAAAAGAGAAAAAGAAGAACCTTCTTATCCGCGTTTCGAATCGAAAGAAAAGCGTATAAAAATTGAAAACTTAGGCGGTAATGTACACATCGAAGGCGGATTCAGATTGTGGGGAACAACTGTTTATGGTTACGGTACACCGGAAGCAAAAGCTGTGATGACCGTCAATAGTGACAAAACAGGTAATCGCATTTTTAAAGCAAAATCCGAACAACTGATTATACATAAAGGCGAAAGTATTTTGAGCGACAGAACAGAATCAACAATTTATTTGACCGGCGACTCACTCACACATCCGTCTTCGGATATGCGTTTCGATATTGTCAAAAATAATTTGTCACTTATAAAAGGCGCAAGAGGCAGTGATCAAAATCCTTTTTATGATTCTTATCACCGTATCAATTTTTTTCAAGCTGTACGCATTCAATGGTTTATCAACCAAGATTCAATGATTATCGGTTATAAAAATCCGAATTTAGGCATCAATAATCAAAATGCGCTTTTTGAATCGGACAAGTATTTCAGTACTGATATTTACGATCGTTTTCAAAACATTGCGACTTACAATCCGATTGCAAATATAAAACGTTATGCCGATCAAGCCGGCAAACGTGTTTTTTCCACTTCTGAAATCGTGAAAGCTTTAGATCCGAAATTAGATGTACCCTCTATTCAAAGTTTGTTATTCGATTTAGGTACACAAGGTTTTTTGAATTACGACCAAGATAATGAGACAGTTGAGTTGAAGGATAAAGTTTTTCACTACACGCAAGCGAGCAATAAAAAAATTGATTATGATATTCTTCGGTTTTTATCTGAGACGAACGATAATAATGCCGTCATGTCAACAAAAGATAAACTTTTAAATCTTACGGGTATAAAATTTGTTGATTTAAGTACGAAACAAAAAGTACGTGCAGTACCGACTAATACAAAATTGGTATTGAACCACAACCGCGATTTTGATTTTGACGGTAAAATTAATGCGGGTATGACTATTTTTTCCGGTAAAAAATTTCATTTTAATTACGATCCTTTTGAAATAAATATAGATTCGGCTCGGTATTTTGATTTATATTTACCGACTTCAATAGACAAATTTAAACGAATTATCGCATCGCCTATCAACTCCCGCATAGAACATTTAAGAGGCACTTTGGCGATTGACGCGCCGGATAATAAATCCGGACGCGAAGACATTCTAATTTATCCTTCCATTCAAACACGCGACTATTCTTATATTTTTTATGACGCACCGGAAAC
>JAYTIA010000129.1:0-5995 GCA_043732145.1 Saprospiraceae bacterium | reverse complement strand
AAAAATAAAAAATTGAGAAACAATGATTTCCTTTTGTCGCCTTTTTCTGCTACTAAATTAAAGTGAAAATTTCATTTAAAAATCTCCTTATTCCTTTTCCGATTATATTTTTATTTATAGTTTTGTATTTTCCAAATGTTAATGATTCTAAACCATATTTTTCATAATTAAATCTATTAAACAATTAAAATGCAAAAACTAATTCAATTCTCTTTTTTGAGCTTATTTACAACTCTATCATTTTCGAGCTGTGACAATGCAGCAAAAACGGTTGCAAAGCTTGAAGATAAAGCACCAATTATTGCCGGCGTTTCGGAAGTTATCTCGAAAGAAGCCAGAGACAAAATGACACCCGATTTGGTATTACAGGAATTATTAGCGGGAAATAAAAGATTTATTGCTAATACTTTAACACCACACAACCTTCAAGCCCAAGTAAAGAGTGGTGCCGCCGGACAAAACCCTAAAGCCATTATTCTTTCTTGTATTGATAGTCGCGTGCCGGTTGAAGAAGTTTTCGACGAAAGTATCGGTGATGTATTTGTAGCACGCGTTGCCGGAAATGTTGTTAATGAAGATATTCTCGGCAGTATGGAATATGCTACCGAGCATGGCGGTGCAAAACTTGTTATGGTGATTGGTCACGAAAGTTGCGGAGCCGTTAAAGCGGCTGTTGACAATGTTAAAGAAGGTAATATCACGGCTTTAGTTACAAAAATAAAACCGGCTGTTGCTCAAAACAATAAAATGGTCGGTGAAAAAAATTCTAAGAATGCCGCGCTTGTTGATGCAGTTTGCAAAAGCAACGTAAAAAATAATATCTCTATTATCAGAACTAAAAGCGAACTGTTAAACCGGTTAGAAAAAGAAGGTAAAATTAAAATCGTCGGTGCTTATTATGATTTGCACACCGGCACAATTTCTATGGTTGAATAAAATTTTTTCGGAAATAAAAAAGCGAGGCAATCGATTAATTTTGGTGCTTCGCTTTTTATTTAATCCAAACCAATTTTCTTTTCGATATTTGCATCTGATTAAACAATTTGAAATTATTTATTCTTCATCGTTCATTGCTCATTTTTTTTATGCAATTCAAAAAAAATATTCTCGAAACCATCGGTCATACGCCGCTCGTTCGCATCAATAAAATTACTGCCGATTTACCATGTTTGGTTTTAGCGAAAGTGGAAACTTTTAATCCCGGAAACAGTATCAAAGATCGCATGGCTGTGAAAATGGTAGATGATGCCGAAGCGGCGGGCAGACTTTTGCCGGGCGGTACTATTATCGAATGTACTTCCGGCAATACAGGTATGGGTTTAGCTTTAGCGGCGACTGTGCGCGGTTATCGTTGCATTTTTACAACGACGGATAAACAATCGAAAGAAAAAATTGATGTTTTGAAAGCACTCGGTGCAGAAGTTATTGTATGTCCGACGAATGTTGAACCGACTGATCCGCGTTCTTATTATAAAGTAGCAGAGCGTTTGAGTTTGGAATTGCCCAATTCTTGTTGGATGAATCAGTACGATAATTTAAGCAATCGCATCGCGCACTACGAATCAACAGGACCTGAAATTTGGGCGCAAACAAAAGGTAAAGTTACGCATTTGGTTGTCGGTGTCGGAACAGGAGGAACTGTTTCGGGTGTGGCAAAGTATTTAAAAGAACAAAATCCGAAAATAAAAATTTGGGGGATTGATACATTTGGTTCTGTTTTCAAAAAATATAAAGAGACCGGCGTTTTTGATGAAACTGAAATTTATCCGTACATAACTGAAGGTATCGGCGAAGATATTTTACCGAAAAACGTTGATTTCGATTTGATTGACGCGTTCGAAAAAGTATCTGACAAAGATGCCGCACTTATGGCACGACGCATGGCGCGTGAAGAAGGTTTATTGATGGGTTATTCGGCGGGTTCGGCGATGGCGGGCGTTTTGCAATTGGCACATCATTTTACGAAAGATGATGTCGTCGTGGTAATTTTTCACGATCACGGTACGCGCTATATTGCCAAAATTTACAACGATGATTGGATGCGTGAGCGCGGTTTCTTGGAAGATGAATTGAAAGTAAAAGATATTATCGCCGGAAAAAAATCTAAAGATTTTTTCTCGGTTTCGCCTACACATACCGTGCGCGAAGTTTTCAGTTTGATGAAGAAAAATGATATTTCACAAATGCCCGTCATCAATGAAAAAATAATTGTTGGAGCTATCACTGAAAATTCTGTACTGACTTATTTATTGGAAAATCCGTTACACCATGCCGAAGAAAAAATAGAAACGATTATGGATGCGCCTTTTCCTGTCGTTTCCGAAGATTTGCCTGCAAAACAATTGAATCGCTATATTTCAAAAAAAATTCCGGCGGTTATCACTTACGATAAAGTCGGTTCGATGTTTATTTTAACACAGTATGATATTATTCAAGCGATATAAAAAGTAATGATGAACGATGAATGCAGAGTTTTTGAAATAGTCTTTGAAATTTTTTTTTAAATAATCTTTGAAATCTTTAAATACTTTAATCTTGGTTTTTTTTTAATTAAAAATAACCAAAAATAAAAAAATTCGGAAATTTAATTTTAGTTTTGATTGATAAATTAAAAACAACCAATACAAAATAAAATGAAAAACCTAATTTTAGCTCTACTCTTCTTACAAGTTTCTTTATTCGCTCAAACGAATGCCGGTCAAAAATCGTTGCCGCTTTCTGATGCTGCGCCGGAAAGCGTCGGTATGTCGTCTGAAAGATTGAAATGGATGGACGCTTTTTTACAAAAATCTGTTGTTGATAAAGAAATTCCGGGAGCCGTGGCAATTATTTGTCGCAACGGGAAAATTATTTATCACAAAGCATTCGGTTCGGCGGATAATACTTCCGGACGTGCGATGAAAACCGATGATATTTTTCGCATCGCTTCGATGTCAAAAGCCATTACATCAACTGCCGTGATGATGCTTTGGGAACAAGGCTTGTTTCAACTCGACGATCCAATTTCAAAATACATTCCCGAATTTAAAAATCCTGTTTTGCTTGACAGTTTAACGATGTCGGACACCACTTACACGACAAAACCGGCCGGAAAAGAAATTACTATCAGAAATTTACTCACGCATACTTCCGGCGTAGGTTACGGCGTAATTGACGGCGACCCGCGTTTCAAAGCAATTTATAAAAAAGCCGGTATCGTTGATTTATTCACGACAGAACCTGTAAAAATTGGCGATAATATAAAAAAATTAGCAAAATTACCTTTGCACCATGTACCCGGCGAAAGATTTACTTATTCTGAAGGTTTGGATGTATTGGGCTATTTTATAGAAATTATGTCGGGCATGAAGTTCGACGAATATCTGAAAAAACATATTTTCGAACCGCTCGGCATGAACGACACTTATTTTTATTTGCCGTCTGAAAAAGCATCGCGTATGGTTGAGGTGCAAACCAAAACCGGCGATAATTGGGCGCGCTTCACGGATATATTTTATGATACAAAATACCCGATAACCGGTGCAAAAACTTTTTTTTCAGGCGGTGCCGGGCTGTCGAGTACGGCGCGCGATTATGCCACGTTTCTACAAATGTATCTAAACAACGGCGAGTTGAATGGCAAACGTCTTTTGAGCAGAAAAACTATCGAGAGCATGATGATGAATCAAATAGGTGATTTATTGGGTGGTGCAAAAGTAGATCAAAATTACGGTTTGGCATTTGGCTTAGTGACAGCGAAAGGACAATCGGAAGGCGGGCTCGGTGACGAAAATACGTTTACATGGGGTGGCTATTTTAATACCAATTATTTTGCCGACCCGAAAGAAAAAATTATCGGCGTGATAATGAAACAAACACAACGCATTGATGATCATAATAACAGCAATCGCTTTCGAGCTTTGGTTATGAATGCGGTAGATAATTAATTTTAGCTATAGCCTTCAGCTATCAGCTATCAGCCGGCAGCAGTTAGCAGTCAATAAAAACGAAAGAATAAAATTTAAAAGTACAAAAAAATATCGCGCATGAAAATTATTTTTTATGCGCGATATTTTTTTGTACTTTTGCGAAAATTTTTGATTTTTTTAGGACGCGTTGGTTGAATCAAAAAATGTACAGGCGTATTCTCAATTCTTAAACCACACAGGCACATAGTTGACATAGCCACTGAGTTTTCTTAATCCTTAATTCTTAATTCTTAATTGACTCTTCTCCAACATATACAAAAAGGCGTTTCGGAAGCTGTAGAAAAACTTTACAGCCACAATATCGCACTCGAAAATATTATTTGCAGTACCACGCGCAAAGAATTTACCGGCGATTATACAGTAACGGTTTTCAATATTGCCAAACTTGTCGGAAAAGCACCGCAAATTGTCGGCAACGAACTCGGTGAATACATTGTAACGCACGTAAAAAATATCAGTGCTTTCAATGTCATTCAAGGATTTTTAAATCTATCCGTTGCCGATGGGTTTTGGACAAACTTCGTCAGCTCTGAGCAATTAGCTTTGAGCAATGAGCGACCGGAAAAAAAATCAAAAATCGAAAATCGGGTAATGATCGAGTATTCCTCTCCGAATACAAACAAGCCTCTACACTTAGGTCATGCGCGAAATATACTTTTGGGTTGGTCGTGTTCGCGGATATTAGAACAGGCAGGTTATGAAGTGGTGCGCACAAAAGTTGTGAATGACAGAGGAATTGCGATTTGTAAAAGTATGTTGTCATGGCAATTATTCGGCAATAATTCGTCACCCGAATCAACGGGTATCAAAGGTGATTTGTTTGTCGGAAATTATTACGTCAAGTTTGAAACTGCTTTTCAAGAAGAATATAAAACGTGGCAACAAACACCCGAAGCGCAAAAATTATTTTCTGAAAGAAAAAAACTTGAAACGAGCGAAAAAGATTTTTTCAAAGATTATAAAAACGATTATTTCAATTCAACTTCATCGCTCGGAAAACAAGCGCGTGAAATGGTGCTGCGTTGGGAAGCGGGCGATAAAATCACACGCGATTTATGGCAAACAATGAACAATTGGGTGTATGCGGGTTTTAATGAAACGTACAAAAAATTGGGAGTGCGATTCGATAAAATTTATTATGAATCGGATCAGTACGAACTCGGCAAAGAAATTATTGAAGAAAATATTGCGTCCGGTGTTTTTTACCGCAAACCGGACTCATCTGTTTGGATAGATTTAACGGATGTCAAACTCGATCATAAATTAGTTTTGCGTTCTGATGGAACTTCCGTTTATATTACGCAAGATATTTCGATGGCGGCTTTGCGCGATTCGGAATTTCACGCGCAAAAAGTCGTTTATGTAGTAGGAGAGGAGCAGAATTATCATTTTCAAGTATTGTTTGAAATTTTGAAAAAACTCAAAGCACCTTATGCCGCCGGCTTGCATCATTTGAGTTATGCTTTCGTAGAATTGCCGGAAGGAAAAATGAAAAGTCGCGAAGGTACAGTCGTTGATGCCGATGATTTAATAGATGAAGTTATTGCAGAAGCACATCGCGAAACTTTGGAACGCGGTACTTTGCAAGGTATTCCGGAAGCCGAAAAAAATGAAATTATTCGACGCATTGGTCTCGGTGCTTTAAAATACCAAATTATTAAAGTCAATCCGAAAAAGAAAATTGTTTTCGATCCGAAAGAATCCGTTGATTTTGAAGGAAATACAGGACCCTACATTCAATATGCTTTTGTACGTGCGAGTGGAGTTGTGAAGGAAGCGGAAAGACAAAATATAGATTTTGGGACAACTGACAACGAACAACTGACAACGGAGGATGGATATCAATTGTTAGTTGTCAGTCGTCAGTTGTCAGTTGTCTTAAAAAACGAAGAACGCGATTTGATTCAACTCTTATACGGTTTCGATATAACAGTCGAAGAAGCTGCAGCCAATTACGATCCGTCTGTCATTGCCAATTATTGTTACGACTTAGCAAAATCTTTTAACCGCTTTTGGCACGAGTGCAA
>JAYTIA010000128.1:0-2234 GCA_043732145.1 Saprospiraceae bacterium | reverse complement strand
CTTAGCACAATTCAAGCACAAGATTCAAGTACCACTGCTAAATCGGCAATCTCAAACGTTTCACAGGTGCGTGAAGGCGACAGACTGATGAGTCAAGGTAATAAAAACAGTTTAACGGTTGACATGAATAATGTACCGATCAAAGTTGTAGAGAAATATTGGAAAGAATATGCGAAACAATTTAAAGGCGATACAAAAAAAGACAGAAAAACAGATGAATGGTTTACCGACAATGCCTTGGTGCCGGCTCTCGGCGGTGCTAATACAGTTGATATGTACACAAAATTTACGGACAATGGCAACAGCACGAATATGGCTATGTGGGTAGATTTGGGTGGTGCTTATATTAACCAAAAGGATTTTAAAGAAAAATATGACGCGGCAGAAAAAATCATGCTTGACTTTGCTCTATCGGTGAATCGCGAACAAATAAAAACTTTGTTGAACGACCAACAAGACGAGCAGAAAAAAATGGAACGCGAGCAACGTAATCTTGAAAAAAAGAATACTAATTTGCACAACGATATTGACGATTGGAAAAAAAGAATAACTAAAGCAGAAGGCGAACTTCAAGTGAACTTGAAATCACAAGAAGATCAGAAAAAGAAAATCGAAAATCAACAAAAATTGGTGGAAGAGATTCAAAAAAAATTGGCGAATATGAATTGAATTGCGAGCCGACTGAAAAAGATATTTTAAAATCTAGACACAAAAGCCTCGATTTTTCTAACAGAGAAAAGTCGGGGCTTTTTATGAAATAAAAGAAGATTAGGTAATAGTAATGTTTATTTTATTTCTCTTGCTTAAATACTTTTTGCAAATATTTTGGCAGTTTTTTTGTTCAAATAAAGTAGCAGAATTTGAAGTATTAGGTATTTTTTTGCAAAAATAATGAATACTAAAGAATAAGAAAAAGCACAACCTCATTTCTAACAACTTTTTACAATTTTTTGTTAATAAATTTGTAGTTCTTAATTGTTACTTTTGTTGCGATGAAAAAAACTGTCCTGTCATTTTCTTTGCTAGCATTGCTTCTTTATAATGCTTTCGGATATTATGTGTTGTTCGCTTATGAACAACAACAGGTACGTTCATTGTGCGTATCGCAACTTTCAGAATCAGATTTTACGATTACAAAAATGCCGGCAACGCTTTATACGCACGTCGAAGATTCTGATTTTGAATACGTTAACACGGAAGTTAAAATGGGAGGCAAAGTGTTCAATATCGTAAAGCAGCGCGTTTTGCACGATACTTTGTATATGTACAGTTTGCGAAATTTTAAAGCGGAAGATTTAACCGGAAAATTGAATGATATTGTCGTCAGTCAAACAATTGAAAAACAAACCGGTAATTATCCTTCACCGATAAATAATCTTTTAAAATCTTTTATAAAAGATTATTTGCCAAATCATGAAATTCGTATTTGTTTAAATAATGTTACACCCAAAAATGATTATGAAAAAATAATTTCTAATGTATCGGGTTTAATATCGGTTACACTTTCTGTTTGTTCTCCACCTCCAAAATTCGTCTAATTTCTTTCTCATTCCTAAGAAGTCAGTCAATCTGATAAGGTCTGGTTATTTTCGGTATAAACAGCCGAAAAATGCTCGTCACTATTAATCTGACTAACTATTAAGTTTTTTTTTTGTAAAAATATTTAACTTTAACAAATCAGAAACAAATAAAATTTCCTTATAAAAACTATTAAATTTTAATTTTCATGAAAAAAATACTATTTTTTTATTTGATACTCATTGCGAATTTATGTGTTGCGCAAAACAATATTGATTCTTTAAAAAAACAAAATTTAGACGAAGTACTTATAAGAGCCAATCGTTTTGATGTTTCAAGACTACCCGACATACAAGGAACTTATATTTTTTCAGGTAAAAAAAGCGAAGTTATAAATTTGGAAGATATCAATGCGAATGTGGCAGAAAAAAACCCGCGTCAAATTTTTGCTAAAATACCCGGCGTTTTTGTTTATGATATGGATGGCACGGGAAATCAAGTGAATATTTCAACGCGTGGACTTGATCCGCACAGAGGTTGGGAATATAGTATCAGAGAAAACGGCGTTATGGTAAATTCAGATCTTTACGGTTATCCCGCAAGTCATTTCAGTATGCCTATGGAAGCTGTTGAGCGTATAGAATTGGTACGCGGAACAGGTTCACTGCAATACGGCGCACAATTTGGCGGCAGATTAAATTATGTAACTAAGAGAC
>JAYTIA010000127.1:0-2240 GCA_043732145.1 Saprospiraceae bacterium | reverse complement strand
GGGGATCCACTTCTTCCCATTCCGAACAGAATCGTTAAGCCTGACTGCGCCGATTGTACTTCATCATCATGTGCGGGAGAGTAGGTCGCTGCCAACTTAATTTAACAGCAAAAGCCTCGTTGCAAAAACAACGGGGCTTTCTTGTTGGAAAAAAAAGTTATACACAGACAAAATAAAAAAATAATTTTAAAAGATAACTTTCATGTTTCATGAAAAAAATATATCTTTGCACTCTAAAAATAATTTTCATTTAATTTTTTAAATAAGAGGGTCTCCGATATGCTTATTATTGATGTAAAAGAAAGCGAAACAATTGACAAGGCGTTAAAAAAATATAAAAGAAAATTCGAGAAATCGGGTACGCTCAAAGCACTGCGCCGCCGCAAGGCTTTCGTAAAACCAAGTATTGTTCGTAGAACGGAAGTACTTAAAGCAGTTTACAAACAAGAAACTTATGGTAATGATGCTGCTGAACAATAAATTTGTTTAGTAAGATCTTGCCTTAATATAGAAAAAGCGACAGCATTTCTTTGACATGAGTTAAAGAAATGCTGTCGCTTTTTTTTCTCTATGTAATTAATTATTTTTGATTCAATAGCTCAATTAGCTTCCGATTAAAATCATGCGTTGAATCTGCTGGAGGCAAAAAAACTCAAAATAAAAAAATAGTAGTAGTATTAATGAAATCAGGCGCGTTAAAGGTTTGTCTGAAATTTAAAAAATCAATAATGAAAAAAAATAACTGCTTGTCAATCGTGTTTTTATTCTTTTTAACTTTAAATAATTTTATTTTTTCTCAAAACTCAAATTTATCCGGTAATAATAAAATTCAACTTAAAGGAATAATTAAAGAAGAAGAAAGTAACGCGCCTCTGCCTTATGTGAATATCGGTATCTTAAATAAAACTGTAGGAACAGTTTCCGATTCGAGCGGAAATTATAATTTAGTTTTTGGTAAAGAAAATTTAGCCGATACTTTACAAATAAGTTTGGTGGGATATTTCACAAAAAAAATGTTATTGAACGAACTTTTAAACGCCTATAATAAAAATATATGCTTAACTAAAAAAATTACCGTACTCGATGAAGTTGTTGTAAAAAATAAAAAAACCCAGTCTGAAATTCTCGGAAAAAAAATTACAAGTAAATTCATGCAAGTTTCGATATTTAATGATACCACTTCGGTTGAATCTGTTATTGGTTCAGAATTTGGGACGAAAATAAAAACAAAGAGACGCAATGCAGTTTTAAAAAATGTCAATTGGTATTTAACTGCGAATAATTTTAAAACTATAAAATTTAGAGTCAATATTTATTCTGTAAAAAATGAATTGCCGGATGCTTTGTTGTGTAATAAAGAAGTTTTTGCAACGATACAAAATTATAAAACCGGTTGGAATGAAATTGATTTAGAAAGGTATAATATACCTATCAATGGAGATTTTGTAATTACGTTACAATGGATTGATGGTGAAAAAAATAAAACTGAAAAGCCGATGATTATGATTCCTGCCGGTGTAGCACTTTCAAAAAATGTATTTGTTAAAAGAGCAAGCCAAGATAAATGGATAAAAATGCCTTTTAATTTGGGTTGCTATGTTACTGTACTTTATTAAGGACGCGAAATAAATAAAATACCATACTATACTTATTCTTTTGCAGTGATACCGACTATCTTTTGCGTTAAATATTACCAATATTCGCCTTAGAAGATAGTCGATCTGACAGAAAAAAAATTAAGCCTAATTCGGCATTTTATTTATTTCGCGTTCCTAAGAATCTTTTTTCTTCAATATGCCATGAAATAATAATTCTTTTCAGTATAACACTCATCCTCAAATTCTTTCAAAGAAAAAGCATTTTTATTTTTTAAATAATTTTGCATTAAAGAAACCTTTAACCCGCAATCGGAAAGTAAGTGAAACAATTGCGTTGGTGTAGTTTTATAAATTTCCCAAGCAGTTGCACCGAATTCAAAAATGACAACCGGTTTATTTTTTTTTAAACACGCTTTTGCGCCTTCCAAAACCAAAAATTCTCCGCCTTCTACATCAATTTTTATAAAATCAATTTTCAGATTACCGGAAATGACGTTATCTAATTTTTCCGTGATGACTTCAATTGTTGTGTCTTGTTCATCGGCACGATCGTATTTTCTTTTTTTCAAACCACTGTACGACGGATTTGAAATTACGTAGTTAAAGGTGGTGACACCTATGGCGTTACTCAAAGCGATATCG
>JAYTIA010000126.1:0-6023 GCA_043732145.1 Saprospiraceae bacterium | reverse complement strand
AAGTAGATGAAGTTTGGGATTCGTACAATATGGGTTTAATCACCAATAACGAACGCTACAACCAAATTATTGATAAATGGGGTGAAGCGGACAATAAGGTGACGCATATTTTGATGGATGAACTCAAAGAACACAAACAAGGTTTTAACTCGGTTTTCATGATGTTGGATTCCGGTGCGCGTGGTTCACGTCAACAGATTAAACAGTTGTGCGGTATGCGTGGTTTGATGGCAAAACCGCGTAAATCCGGCGATACAGGTGGTGCTATCATTGAGAATCCGATTTTATCGAACTTTTCCGACGGTTTATCAGTACTCGAATACTTCCTTTCAACGCACGGTGCGCGTAAAGGTTTGGCAGATACAGCTTTGAAAACGGCAGACGCGGGTTATTTAACACGTCGTCTCGTGGATGTGGCGCAAGATGTCGTTATCCGCGAAGAAGATTGTAATACGTTGCGCGGTATCGAAACTTCCGCTTTACAAGAAGGCGATAAAGTTATTGAAACGCTTTACAATCGCATTCGCGGTCGCTTTACTTTGCACGATGTTTTGCATCCGGATACCGACGCGCTCATTTTACCGGCAGGTGAATTTATTACTGAAGATAAAGCCGCTGAAATTGAAAAAACGGGTATCGAATCTGTAACAATTCGTTCGGTTTTAACTTGCGAAAGTAAAAAAGGTTGTTGTACAAAATGTTACGGTCGCAATCTCGCTACCGGACGTATTTCCGAAGCGGGTGATGCAAGCGGTATCATTGCCGCACAATCTATCGGCGAACCGGGTACACAGTTGACACTCCGTACATTCCACGTGGGTGGTACGGCAACCGTCAGCAAACAAGAAAGCGAATTTTTCGCGCCGGTGAATGGTAAAGTGGAGTACGATGAAATTCAAGTCGTTGAATATAAAGAACCAAACGGTAACGTGAGCAATGTTGTATTCTCGCGCACCGGTGAATTGCGTATTTTGGATCCGAAAACTAAAAAAGTTTTAGCGACCAACGTCGTTGTTTACGGCTCGACCATTTTCGTTAAAGACGGTGATGATATTAAACGCGGCGATAAAATTTGCTCTTGGGATCCGTTCAATGCCGTTATCATTTCCGATAAAGCCGGCATTATTCAATTCCAAGACCTTGAAGACAACATCACTTACCGCGAAGAACGGGATGATGCTACCGGTTTTGCCGAAAAAATCATCATCGAATCGCGTAATAAACGTAAAGTGCCCGTCATTCGTATCATCAATAAAGACGGCGAAGAACTCAAATCTATCAGTTTACCCGTCGGTGCTTATCTGTCGGTTGAAGACGGACAAACCATCGAAGCCGGCCATCGCGTCGTGAAAATTCCGCGTAAGATGAGTAAAGTACAGGACATCACAGGCGGTTTACCCCGTGTGACCGAACTTTTTGAAGCGCGTAACCCGTCAAATCCGGCAGTTGTTTCCGAAATTGACGGCGAAGTTATTCTCGGCAAAGTAAAACGCGGTAATCGCGAAGTATCCATTCGCGCTCGTGACGGACAAGAACGCAAATATTTGGTGTCTTTATCCAAACATATTTTGGTACAAGACGGCGATTTCGTGCGCGCTTGTACACCGCTTTCCGACGGTGCGATTGCACCGCGTGATATTTTAGCGATTAAAGGACCTTTTGCGGTACAACAGTACCTCGTGAACGGTGTACAAGAAGTCTATCGCTCGCAAGGCATCACCATCAACGATAAACACATCGAAGTTATCGTGCGTCAAATGATGCGCCGCGTAGAAATCGCCGATCCGGGCGACACAACATTCTTGGAAGGCGAACCGGTAGAACGTTTAGAATTTTTGGCAGTTAATGATGAAATTTACGACAAAAAATATATTACGGATGCCGGCGATTCAAGCCGTCTCCACGCCGGACAACTGGTGACCTTGCGTCAAGTGCGGGAGGAAAATTCATTTTTGAAACGTAACGACAAAAAACTTGCTCAATTCCGCGATGCTGTACCGGCGACTTCAACACCATTGTTGCTCGGTATCACCAAATCATCGCTTGGAACAGAAAGCTGGATTTCTGCCGCCTCGTTCCAAGAAACGACGAAAGTGCTTTCCACCGCCGCCATCGCCGCTAAACGCGATTATTTGGAAGGCTTGAAAGAAAATGTCATCGTCGGCAAACGCATTCCTGCCGGTACCGGTATGAAACAATTCGCCAATGCCGTCGTGACAACACGCTTGCAAGCCGAAGCCGCAAAAGCACAAAGTATTCTTGATGATTTAGATATGGATTATGAAGAAGAATACGTTGGTGATGAAAATGAACTGTAAAATCAGCTTTCAGTTATCAGCTATCAGTTTTTGCTGAAGGCTGATAACTGAAGGCTGATAGACGATAGCTAATAAATCACAATCGGTAAAACGTTTGTGATTTTTTTTTGCCAAAAAAAAAGCTCGAATTAAATTAATTCGAGCTTTTCCGTAAAAAACTTACCTAACCATTTTTTTATTATAAAATCTAAATTCTACTAATTTATAAGTTTGTTGCATTTTTGTAAAATTCGTTGTCTTAATAAGTGTATTCGTTCATAATGTAATTTCTTGTTTTGTAAAACTATTTATTTATTTTGATGCGAAGAGTTAAAATCAAAAGAAAAAATCATTGATTCTTAATTCTCAATCGTGTAAGTTCGTTTTCTAAATAGAAAAAGTATTTATTAAGTTTTGTCCGCTTTTAAAAATTTGTAAGGTTTGTTTATATCTAAAATACGCTTTTGTTACATTTGCAAGATTCGTTTTTGCTTTTATTCAATCAAAGTGCTTGTCCATAACGTCCTTGATTGTTTTATTTTTTAAATTGTGTAGGATTCGTTCTAAAGTGTGTAATAAGTTTTGTCCGCCGCTAAAAATTTGTAAGATTCGTTAATTCATAGAAAGTCGAAATTATATACATCCAATTTTCTACTTTTAATCTTTTGCTTGTTTTGATATTACAAAGGTAGTCTCTGAGTACAACAAGGGCAAGAGTTAAATTTCATAGAAATATTTATTGCTTATCTAAAAAATTAATTGTCAATTGTTTAGTAAATTCGATAGCTTTAAAATTACCATTTGTACAGTATAAAAAAATTGTTTTAAAAACTATAAAAAATTGCATTACTACCATTAATCTAGTCACGATTTTGAGTTTTGGATTTGTTATTTAAAAATTAAAAAATCGAAGACTGTAAGATTTCTCTATCATTATCATTTTATTTTTATCTTTGAGAGTTGTAAAACAAATCTAAAATCCAAAAGCTAAATTATGTTTGCAATTTTCATCGCTGTACTGACACGTTTGTTTGCTATCGTCAATCCGATGGGTGTTGTACCGATGTTTTTAACCATGACATCGAATTATACTGAACAAGAACGCAAACACACAGCACTCACTACAAGTATGTATTTTGTCGGCATCCTTTTAGTGTTTTTTTGGGCAGGTACTTATATTTTAGGTTTTTTCGGCTTATCCATCAATGCTTTGCGCATCGCCGGCGGATTAGTTATTCTGAGTTCGGGTTACGCGCTACAAAATGATAAATTTGCAGAAAATCGCGCCATGAATGCCGAAGCACAAGCAGAAGCGATGCATAAACCGGATATTTCATTTTCGCCATTAGCAATGCCGATGTTGTCAGGTCCGGGTTCAATATCTTTATTGGTCGGCTTCTTTGCAGAATATGAAACGTTGAATGAACGTTTAATCATTACGACTGTCATTATTCTGAATGGTTTTATTGTTTACGGTATTTTATATCTTGCACCATTTTTTTATCGCATTTTGGGCGTAACCGGATTAAAAGCCGGTGCACGTATCATGAGTTTTATTACCATGGCTATTGGTGTACAATATATAATCACCGGCGTTGTGGCGTTGGTTAATTCGTTGATTGGTTAATTCGTTTTGAAAAAATTTTTTTTGATTTTATTTTTTGATTTTATTTTTTGATTTTATTTCATAATTCTTAATTTTTAATTCGTGAAAAGTGTTTTTATAGTTTCCGCCGTGCGTACGCCGATAGGCAGTTTTGGCGGCGTTTTTTCTGATACATCTGCTGTTCAACTTGGTGCTATGGCAATTAAAGAATCCCTTCAACGATTGACGAATGATGATTTTAAATCAGAAATCCAAAATCCAAAATCTAAAATCGCTGTGGAGGTGATTATGGGCAATGTCGTATCAGCAAATTTAGGTCAAGCACCGGCGCGACAAGCGGCAATTTTTGCCGGCTTACCCGCTTCCGTCGTTTGTACCACCGTGAATAAAGTTTGTGCTTCGGGTATGAAAGCGATTGCATATGGCGTGCAAAGTATTTTACTTGAACAGAGTGAAGTTGTCATTGCGGGTGGTATGGAAAATATGTCGCAAGCCCCCTTCTATATTCCCAAAGCGCGATTCGGATATAAATACGGCAATGGCGAACTCATTGACGGGCTTTCAAAAGATGGTTTACTTGATGTTTATCAACAATCTGCCATGGGTGTTTTTGCGGATAATACAGCTAAGAAATATAATATTTCCAGAGAACAACAGGACGCATTTGCTATTAGTTCTTATCAACGCGCAGCAGCAGCAACGCAAGCAGGCAATTTCAGGGAAGAAATTGTACCGATTGAAATCTCTACTCGAAAAGGAACAGTGACTATTACCGAAGACGAAGAATATAAAAACGTGATGTTCGATAAAATTCCGACACTCCGTCCGGCATTTACAAAAGACGGCACCGTCACAGCCGCCAATGCTTCCACCATTAATGACGGTGCGAGTGCTTTAATATTAGTCAGTGAAAAAATTGTTAAGCAATATCATTTAAAACCGATAGCGCGAGTTGTGAGTTTTGCCGATGCCGAACAAGCCCCCGAATGGTTTACGACAGCTCCGGTAAAAGCTGCACCGTTGGCACTTAAACGCGCTGGCTTAAAATGGAGCGATATTTCTTTTATTGAAGTCAACGAAGCCTTTTCTGTTGTCCCGCTTACCTTTATGCAATCTTTCGATTTATCGCCGGAAAAAGTAAATATTCATGGCGGCGCTGTTGCTATCGGTCATCCGCTGGGGTGTTCGGGTGCGCGAATCGTTACAACTTTGAATAGTATTTTGCATCAGAATAACGCAAAATATGGCTTAGCTGCTATTTGTAATGGCGGCGGCGGTGCTTCGGCTATGATAATTGAAAATTTATTTAATTGATTTTAGACTTACTGATTTTAGATTTACTAATTTTAGACTTATTTTCTAAAATCAATAAATTTAAAATAAATTAACAATTAACAATTAATGAAAACGCTTTACGCACTGATTATTGCCATAGACAATTATCCGATTCCTGCACATCAATTACAAGGATGTGTAAATGATGCGACAGCCTTTGCCAATTACTTAGCAAATTATTGCAAAGCTAACGGTGTTAACTATATAAAAAAACAATTGTTCGATGCCGATGCCAAACGTTTAGATGTTGTAAACGGTTTTACGCACTTTAATGCAGCTACCGATAAAGATATTTGTATTTTATATTATTCCGGTCATGGTTCAAGAATGCCGGCAGCACCAGAATTTTGGGATTCGTCGGACGGGCAAAGTGAAACGATTGTGTGTTACGACAGCCGTTTGTCGGGCGGACGCGATATGATTGATAAAGAATTGGGGTATTTAGTTTGGTCGGCTAAAAAAACTAAAAACTTTCACTTTTTAGTTGTCATGGATTGCTGCCATTCGGGTTCTAATACGCGCGATTTGAATGTGCGTGCGCGCATGGCTGAACCGAGTACTTACACGCCTAAAAGTGTGAGTGAGTTTGTGGGCTTTCAAAATTATATTAATTTTCAACCGCCGGGTGCGCGATATATTCATTTAGCCGCAGCAAAAAATGAAGAAACAGCAAAAGAATTGAGTATTAATAATGTTTCGCGCGGTGTTTTCACTTATTCATTAATTGAGACGCTGCAAGAAACCGGCGGACTCATTAATTATGCTGACCTCATTCAACGCGTCAG
>JAYTIA010000125.1:0-2250 GCA_043732145.1 Saprospiraceae bacterium | reverse complement strand
GAATCACAGGCTTGCGCACGCACACCTGCACCATACTCATAAACATCTTCGGACTTTATTTCAGGAATAAGTTTTTGTAATGCACTAACAAATGCTTTTTTACTGTAAGAGCGATATAATTCTTCCGCGCCTTCGCGCCAATATTTAAAAGCTATTTTATGAAACCCTCTGAAACTTAAAGTTTCCCAAAACTCCCTCATTTTAATATTTTTTCGATTATAACCTTCTTTTTGATAAGCTAAGACGGCGTTCGGTCCTGCTTCGACACCGCCATGAATCATGCGCGTAAAATGTACGCCGAGAAAAGGAAAATTCGGGTTCGGGACCGGATAAATTAAATTTTTCACCAAAGAAGCACGTTCGTCTCTGATTTTATAATATTCACCTCTAAAAGGAATAATTTGAATATCAATGCTCGGGTCAAATTGTTTGGCAATTTTATCCGAATATAAACCCGCACAGTTTACGACAGTTTTAGTTTCAATATCTCCGCCGGTCGTTTGTAAAACAATTTTATCCGGAAAAGTTTTATGGTTTAATAATTCGTGTTTCAACTTTACTACCCCACCCTTTTTAGAAAAAAGTTCTGCCATTTTATTCGAAACATCCATATAGTTAATGATGCCGGTTTGCGGAACTAAAACAGAGGCGATACAAGAAACGTGCGGTTCAATTTCTTTTGATTCTTCTTCCGACAGTTTTTTTAAACCGATTAAACCGTTTTCTACACCTCTGTTATAAATGTTTTCTAATAAAGGCAATTCCTCTTTGTTTGTTGCAACAATTATTTTGGCGCAAATATCATAAGAGATCTTATTTTCTTCGGCAAATTTTACCATCATAACGTACCCTTTCAAACAATTTTTTGCTTTAAGGCTGCCGGGTTTGTAATAAATACCGGAATGGATGACGCCACTGTTATGTCCTGTTTGATGTGCCGCAACATGATCTTCTTTATCAATCACACAAATTTTTAGATTGGGCGACAAATTTTGTAATTGATAAGCAGTAGCTAATCCGACAATTCCCGCACCTACTACCGTGACATCATAATGCATAAAAGTATTTTTTTGTTTTGCTTGCGGCACAAAATTATTAATCTTTCATGAAAGATTATATTTTTTCAAAAAAATTGAAGAAAATATGTGTCAAGATTCATTTTGTTACATCTATTTTATTTATTTTGTTCGATGTTTCAACGACGATATAACTCCGACATAATGAGTTTTAATTAATTAACCTGTTTATGTTTTCGAAGTCACATAGTACCACTGTTCTCTGAATTAATCAACCTGTGTAGTTATAAAAAATTCAATTTAAAAAAAAATTAAAACGAAGTCAAGGTTTTAACCTAAACGACGTGATTTTTATCAATTTCAATTTTCAATTAAATATGTCTAATCGTCGTAATTTTTTAAAATTATCTTCACTTGCAAGTATCGGTCTTGCATTACCGATACAAAATAAAACAGCACCGACTATATTAAAAACCGGTTTAAAAGATAAACTCAAAATCGGTTTTATCGGCACCGGTTTGCGAGGACGCGACCATGCAAATTTAATTTTACGTCGAGATGATTGCATCATTACCGCTATTTGCGATATTGACCCGAAAGCGGTTGCTTTAACGCAAAAAGATATTGCCGGTTCCGGAAAACCAAAAGCGACTGAATACGGCACATACGACCGCGATTTTTTAAGAATGTTAGATAAAGAAAAACTTGATGCTGTTATTGTCGCAACGCCTTGGGAATGGCACAGTGAACCGGCATTGGCTTGTATGAAACGCGGCATTTATGTCGCAACAGAAGTTTGGGGCGGATTTTCTGTGGATGAAGCATGGACATTAGTAAACACGCACGAGCAAACCGGTTCTCATTTGTTTTTTTTAGAAAACGTTTGTTATCGTCGCGATATTATGGCAGTGATGAACATGGTGAAACAAAATATGTTCGGCGAATTATTGCACGTCGAAGCTGGTTATCAACATGATTTGCGCGAGGTAAAATTCAATGACGGTGTTCAACCTTACGGCGGTGGTGTGGAGTTTGGTGAAAAAGGTTTCAGTGAAGCACATTGGCGCACTAATCATTCAGTTCATCGCAACGCCGATTTATATCCGACGCATGGTGTCGGACCGGTAGCGATGATGCTCGATATTAATCGCGGCAATCGTTTTATGTATTTGACTTCGACAGCAACAAAATCGCGCGGTTTGCACAATTTTATTGTCAATCATCCGAAAGGTGG
>JAYTIA010000124.1:0-6052 GCA_043732145.1 Saprospiraceae bacterium | reverse complement strand
CGCAATTTTTCAATAATTTCTTCATACCGCGACACGTCTTCCATTGCGAAATCAACAAAGAACATATACTCCCAAGGTTTATCCATAATAGGTGCAGATTGTATTTTCGTTAAATTACATTGATGAATTGCTAAAATTGCCAAAACGTGGTGCAAACTTCCAACCGAATGCGCTGCCGTAAATACCAATGAAACTTTATGCAACTCCTCAGCATCATTCATATCAAAAGAGATATCGTGCTTGGATAGATACAAAAAGCGCGTATAATTTTGTTTGAAAGTTTCGATACTTTCAGCGAGTAAATCCAAGTTGTAAATTTCCGCAGCACGTGCAGAAGCCACTGCTCCAATTGTACGCGATTGATGTTTCCGGATTTTTTGCGCTTCCAAAGCCGTATCGGTTGTTTCAACCAAGCGTATTTTCGGATATTGTTTAAAAAACTCCACGCATTGTTGTAGTGCAATCGGATGCGAATGTACTTCACGCAAATCGGCAATTTTTATGCCCGGCAAAGCCATCAAGTTTTGTTTAATCCGCAGAAAAATTTCGCCGTGAATTTTTAAACTGCTGTTGTCAATTAGATTGTAATTGCGTAAAAGACTACCGGCAATTGTATTTTCAATCGCCATTACTGCTGCATCCGCTTTTCCGGTTTCAACATTAATTATCAATTCATCGAAAGTTTCAGAATCAATCAATTCTATTTTTTCACCAACATGAAAATAGTGCGCTGCCACATCATGAAAAGCACCTTTCACACCTTGAATGGCTACGCGCCACAGTTTTTCGTTCATAATTTAATTCGACTCACCGACTAATAAAAAAAAAGAGTCCCGTATGAGGAACTCTTATTTGTTGCGTATTATTTTAACTGTTATAATCGTACAAAAGGTGTGCCTCTCTTACCGAAAAATGAGTAAAAGAAAAAACGACAGAACCAATATGTAAAATTGTCAGACATCAAATATAAAAAAATTTTCGCAAAGTTAGAACGCTTTTCATAAGTACGCAAATTTTTTGACTAATTTTGTAGATTAGTTGGTTAGTTGTCTTGTTAGTTAGTTAATTAGTTTAATTTTCGACTAACTAACTAACCTGCCAACTAACCAACTAACTAACTAATATGAACTCTATCAACCCGCAATTCGGAAAAATAAAAAAAAGCCCGCCTCTGTCAGTACCGGAAATTATTGAAGGTATTCGGCAAGGTGACAGAACTATTTTAAGTCAAGCTATTACGCTTTTGGAAAGTACGCGACAAGATCATAAACTTTTAGCGCAACAAATTATTGAAGCGTGTTTGCCTTTGAGCGGGCGCAGCGAACGCATCGGCATAACGGGTGTGCCGGGTGTCGGCAAAAGTACTTTTATTGAAGCCTTAGGTGAATATGCTTGCGCGCATGTAAAAAAAGTAGCAGTATTGGCAATTGACCCATCGAGTAAAATCACGAAAGGCAGTATCATGGGAGATAAAACGCGCATGGCAAAACTTTCCGTGAATGAAAATGCTTTTATTCGTCCATCGCCGACAGGAGATAATCTCGGCGGTGTGGCACGCACGACACGTGAAACAATTATTTTATGCGAAGCTGCCGGATTTGATTTTATTATCATCGAAACTGTCGGTGTTGGTCAATCGGAAGTAGCGGTTCACGCACTCACCGATTTTTTTATTTTGCTGCTACTGCCCGGTGCCGGCGATGAATTGCAGGGCATCAAACGCGGGATTGTTGAAATGGCAGACTTAATTGGCGTTAATAAAGCTGATGCGCAACCTGTTGCGGCGAAACAAGCACGCATGTTTTATAAAAACGCGCTCAATTTTTTACCGCCGAAACCAAGTAATTGGGTGCCGGAAGTGGAATTGTGCGCCGCACTAAAAAATGAAGGTATTGATATTGTTTTTGAAAAAATAAACCGGTATTATACACATACGCTTAATTCCGGTTATTTACTTCAACACCGGCGCGAACAAGCGCAATTTTGGTTGCACGATACAATTGAAAAAAAAATGCGCAATTATTTTTATAGTGATCCGAAAATACAAAAACTTTTACCTGAAATAGAAAAAAAGATTTTGTCCGGTGAGATGACACCGTTTCAAGGTGCGGAATTTTTATTTAAAATTTATGGTTAATTTCGCGTTTTCAATATTCATTGTTCCTTACTTATATGTATGACTTCACTCCGCCAACTTTTTCAATACATTCGCAAATACGCTCAATATGCGTGGCTTAACGTGTTGTGTAATATACTGATGGTTTTTTTTTCGCTGATAAGTATTCCGGTGCTTATCCCGTTCTTAGATGTGTTGTTGAAACAAACCTCAACGACTGCACCAATTTTACCGGCATTTACACTTTCAATCGGTTACTTCAAAGATTATTTTTACTACCAACTCTACGAACTCAAAAACCGTTTCGGCGATGAACGCGCTTTGATTTACGTCTGCATTGCGATGGCATTATCGTTTTTTTTCAAAAATTTTTTTCGCTATTTTGCCGTCTATTTTATCACGCCCTTACGCACCGGTGTTGTACGCGATTTGCGTCAACAACTTTTTGAAAAAAGTATGCGCCTACCGTTAAGTTATTTCAGCGAAGAACGCAAAGGCGATTTAATGAGTCGCGTGATGAATGATGTCAGTGAAGTGGAGTGGAGCATTTTGAATGTACTGGAAACGGTCGTGCGCGAACCTTTAAGTTTAATCGGAGCCGTTATTATTATGATTGCGCTTTCGCCGCACCTCACGCTTTTCGTTTTGATTTTGATGGTTGTGACAGGTGTAATTATAGGCGGCATCGGTCGTGTATTGAAACGCGAATCGCGATTATCGCAAGAAAAACTCGGCAATATTGTTTCTGTACTCGAAGAAGGTTTGTCCGGTATGCGGGTGATAAAAGGTTTCAATGCCGAAAAATATCAAACACAAAAATTTTCAATTGAAAACAATACTTATCGCCGTGTGATGAACGGTGCGATTCGCCGGCGCGATTTATCATCGCCGTTGACGGAATTTTTAGGTGTTTCTATAGTTTGCGTTTTAGTCTGGTACGGTTTCAAACAAGTGCAAATCGGTGAACTCACGCCGTCGAAATTTATTGCATTTTTGTACGCATTTTTTACGGTCATTGATCCTGCCAAATCTTTATCGCAAGCGTATTACAATATTCAAAAAGGCACTGCCGCTTTAGAGCGCATTAATTATATGCTCGATGCCGATGAAACAATTAGCGACGCAGCCGATGCCGTTGAAAAAAAATCTTTTGACACCGCCATTGAATTTAGAAATGTGTCGTTCAATTATGTAAATAAATCCGATAAAAAAGTTTTAAAAAATATTAATCTCACAATTCCTAAAGGAAAAATCGTCGCACTTGTCGGCGCATCCGGCAGCGGAAAAAGTACACTCGCCGATTTATTGCCTCGTTTTTATGATGTCACCGACGGAGAAATTTTGATTGACGGCATCAATATTAAAAAAATCAAACTTTACGATTTACGCGCCCTGCTCGGCATCGTCACGCAAGAAGCTCTTTTATTTAATGATACGGTGGCGAATAATATTGTTTTTGGAGATGAAAGCTATCAGCCATCAGTCATCAGTCATCAGTCATCAATTACTGGTACTCAGAAAACTGACAATTCAAAATTCACAACTCACAACTCACAACTAATATCAGCTGCTGAAGCTGCACAAGCTGCCGATTTTATTGACGCGATGTCCGACAAATATTCGACTAACATCGGCGACAGAGGCACAAAATTGAGTGGCGGACAACGTCAACGACTTACGATAGCGCGTGCCTTGTTGCGTAATCCGGAAATTCTCATTCTTGATGAAGCCACTTCTGCACTCGACAGCGAAAGTGAACAATTGGTGCAAACCGCACTCAATACTTTAATGCGCGGCAGAACAGCACTCGTCATCGCCCACCGTTTAGCAACAATTAAAGAAGCAGATTTAATTGTTGTAATGAAGGACGGTGAAATTATTGAACGCGGCACGCACGATATGCTCGTACAGATGGGTGGAGAATATAGTAAATTGGTTATGATGCAGGGGATAAATTGAATGAAAAGTTTAGGCTGATTTAAAATTTTTAAGAAATCTTTCCGGAAACACATACATTGTATTTTTATCTGCCAATAAGTCAATGACTTTCAAAATGCCGAAATAGTTAAATATCAAGCCTAACGGAACGCCTATTAAATAATCTGAAAGATGCGCTATATGTCGGGTTGTGATAAAATAAAAAAAATAAATTGACACAGGCAAAAATAAAAGTAGCGATGTTACGAGTCCGGGGTTATATAACGTTTTACCTTTTATATTGAACAGAAAAGTATGCGCGATTGTATTCCCGCACGATACTAATATCGTAATAATACCCAACCAAACCGCTTTTTCGGCAAAAACAGCCGCTGAAAAATAAAATAACCAACCTTCTGTAACATTAATAATTAAAGCCGTATTCATGTTCAATGGAAATCTGTCAGGCATTTCGCTTTTGAACATCACCGTATTTAGCATGCCGGGAAAATAGCCCGGGAAGCGATATTCTTCAAATTGGTGAATGAATAATGTTACCAAACTCAACCACATAAGTATTTGATAGTTACTAAAACTGTTTCGATTGAAGTAAATGAAGATTAATATAATAAAGGCAAAAAAAATACTGGCATCGAACCAGTGATTTCTTAAAAAATTCATAACACGGATTTTTACAGCTAATATAGGATGTGTTGATTGTATTTTGAAAAAACTGATACTCTATTTTTTAAAGTATGTATCCAAACATAGCTAAAGAAATAGCCAAGCAGCCGAAACTTATATTTTTTATACAGTTCCAGCTCATTATAATTACCCCTTACGGTATCGAAAAAAATAAATAAACTAATCTACTTGTTCAAAATGAACTAACGATGGATGATTTGTTTGTCAGATTTTTTAATTTTAATTCGCCCGTAGCTCTCATGCTCAAACAAATTTTCATAAACTTCGTTCGGGGTTATTCAGATAATGAACCATTATCCGAAAAGTTTTGGGCGGGAATAGAAAAAATTATACTACGCACCGCACGCGACAGTTCTACACATTAGCGCACCTTAAAAATTTTATAACAAGTCCTGTATTTAAAAATATTTACCTAAAAGATTTTTAATTTCCGTATCATCTAATTTATCGGCGATATACAAGATGTGATGATCCGGACGCACTAAAATATAAAGTGTAGATGTAACGCCGAATTTTCTCCACGCTTCCGTAATTGTGTATTCAATGATATTAACCTCAAAAGGAAAAGCATTTTTGATTTTATTTCTATCACTTTCTAAAACAGGCGCATTTGAAATACAGGCGAGATGAAAGACCGGTGCTTCAAAATTTTTCAGTATACCGCTTCCGACATATGGAAATCTATCACCGGCTCTAAAATTTAATTTCTGTTTTGTATTTAAATATGCCAATGTTTGTCGGTTGTAGGAGTAAGCAATTTGAGAAACTTTTTTGAAAGCGAATACCCGCACTTTTTTTATCATCAAGAGTTTTCCGATAAGCGAGAGTAAAATATATTTTCTAAAATTTCTGACAAACCAACCGTCACCGGCTAATATTGTAAATCCTTTATCGGTTGAGTTTAAAAGTGATTTTGCAAATGGTAATCTTTCTTCATTGTAGGTCGTCAACAATGCCGACTTAGCAATGCCTTTCAAAACAAAAGCCATTTTCCAAGTTAAGTTGTGAGCATCTTGCAATCCCGTGTTCATACCTTGTCCGCCTGCCGGACTGTGAATATGTGCCGCGTCGCCGGCTAAAAAAACTCTGCCTTTACTGAACGTATCTACACACCGGTGATGAATTTTATAAATAGCGTGCCAACCAACGCTGTCAAAATGCAAGTCAAGTTTTGTAGCATTTTTAATTACAATTTCCAATTCTTTAAAATCAATATCTTCTTTGTCGGCAAACTTTACCGGTAAGGTTCCAATTACCCTAATTCTTTTATCACCCTTTAACGGAAAAAAAATAATTAAAACTTTGTCCGAAGGT
>JAYTIA010000123.1:0-2256 GCA_043732145.1 Saprospiraceae bacterium | reverse complement strand
GTGAACGTATGATTACAGAAGTCGGCAAATCGGTGGATACAGCTTACTCACTTTGTAAATTGCTAGATAAATATGATGTCGAACTCGAAGTTCATGCCGACATTAACACTGATCCTTATTTCCAATCAAATATAGCTTTGCGCGAAGCGATGGGTTATATTATGGGAATGGGATTCACATTCAAAGCAAAACCCGATGCGTTCGCATCGTCAAATTGTGCCGATAAAGTAGTTTAGATAATTGACAATTGACAACTGTCAATTGTCAATCGTTATCATTGAAAGCCAAAAATTATTCAAACCGTCACCTTGGACAATTGTGATAGTTTGCAGATTAAGTAATTCCAATAATGCAAGAAAAGTAACAATAGCGTGCATTCGATTTTGAAGATTTGAAAAAACTTCTCCAAAATCAGATTTCTCACTTTTTTTTATTCTTTCTAATAAAAAAACACGCTGACTTTCTATCGTATAATTAAAATTATATACGCGGTGAACGACGCGTTTTTTTTCCTCTTCAAAATGCATCAAAATTTTTTCAAAAGTGCGGAGCAATTTGAAAAGCGTTACGTTTTGCAATTCTATATCTACTAAAGCCGTGATAGCAATATCGCGTAACTCTTTCACCACATTACCGCGATTTTCACGCGAAGCACGCGCTTCTTCCAAAACGCGCAATTCGTCAAGAATACTTTTATAACGTTTATATTCTAAAATTCTTGAGATAAGTTCTTCTCTCGGATCAATCTCCACGCCTTGCTCGTCAATGTGCCGGCGCGGTAAAAGCATTTTAGCTTTTATGCGCATTAGGGTTGCAGCAACGACAATGAACTCACTCGCTAAATCAATATTTTTTTCTTTTGCTTCTCTAATATAAGCCAAAAAATCGTGCGTGATTTTTGAAATCGGAATATCATAAATATCCAACTCATCGCGTTCAATGAAGAACAGCAATAGATCAAAAGGTCCCTGAAATTTTGGAAGGGAAATGCTGAACATCCGATTGCGAGTTTAAAAATGCAAAAATAGTATTAGTTTTAGCAAAAAATTTAGTGTTTTCGCAGTATCTAGTTTTTACTTATCGTTACGTTTACAAGTACCGTTTGGCAGAGAAAAAAGTACCGAGAGCTGATGCCGTTTATTTCTATCACGACAACCGCGAATTGGCTATATTGACGCGCTCGCGCTACGTGTTCTTAAAACCCGTGGCGGTCTTTGACCGGCATCAGCTATGTTGTGGTTTCCAACCGCAGCATTTTTCAAATGTTTTTTACTTTTAAATAATTGATTGACAAAATTTTATAAAATTATTTGCCGGTCAGAGACCTAAAAATAACAGACGAAAGTCAGAGACTTTCGCTAGCGTTTGCGTTTTTTTGAAAAGGAAGACTTTTTGCGAGCGAGGATATTTGTCCGGCCCGAACAAAAGCCCAATAGTATTAGAAATGCTGATTGTTATCTCGTTTGCCTTACTTGAACAAAACACCATAATACCTGCTGCCCATTTCAAATAAAAAAAACAAGTCCAAGAATAATTTATAAATCATTCTTGGACTTGTCCCTTATCCTTCATTAAAGATTAGTAAAAGAACTGCTCTAAAGTTATTTTACCATCTTTAACTTGATAAACACATACTTCTTCAATTGTCATTCTTCCGCGTCCTTTAAAGGTTGCATCCATAGCCCAAGTAATAGCAAAATTATTTCCGGCAATAATAGGGTCAGAAATTTTAGCTCCGTGGAATTCTTCTACCCCGGCTTGAAAGGCTGCTGATTTTGCTTTAATGGCATCCAAGCCTGTTACAACTTTAGTTCCCATCATCTCATTTGCTTCTATACTTTGTGCATTGTCAGCAAATAATGTTTTTAACGCTTCATCAATTTTTCCTTGACGACAAAGTTCTACTAATTTGTCAGCTACTTGTGTTGTTGTCATTTTATTATTTTTAAGTTTAGAATGTGAAAATTGATGTAAATATAAATTTAAAATTTACACTCTTAATTAATTTCCATTAAATATTTAGATTTCATTTTTAAAATTCAGTTTAAATGATAGATTATCATTCAATTTACAGCAATGTTTTGGGGCTTTATGAAACGAGTGGTGAATATCGAAGTTTGAGCATTTATTGCCTCCCCGCTCGCAATAGGTGTTCGTTCTTTGAAATAAAAAAAACGCATTCGCTCGCAAAAGTCTTTAGAGCGAATACGTTTTTTGTAGGTGAAGATAGTGGGCTGGCAGGCGTATAAATCGAAA
>JAYTIA010000122.1:0-2257 GCA_043732145.1 Saprospiraceae bacterium | reverse complement strand
TCATGAAAACTTTACAGAGCGATTTAAGCATGAAAGAATTACCGGATCACATCGAATGTTTTGACAATTCAAATTTGGGTGGGACAAATCCGGTTTCTGCTTGTGTAGTTTTCAGAAATGCAAAACCGGCGAAAAAAGATTACAGGCACTACAACGTAAAAACTGTCGAAGGTCCGAATGATTTTGCAACAATGGAAGAAGTCGTTTATCGCAGATACAAACGTTTACTCGCCGAAGGCAGCAGCTTGCCGCAACTTGTGATTATTGACGGCGGTAAAGGACAACTTTCATCGGCGATGAAAAGTATTACGGCTTTAGATTTAGTTGGAAAGATGGTGGTAGTAGGAATTGCAAAACAACTCGAAGAAATATTTTTTCCCGATGACCCGCTACCTTTGTATATTGATAAAAAATCCGAATCGCTCAAACTCATTCAACAATGTCGGAATGAAGCGCACCGATTTGGTATTACTTTTCATAGAAATCAACGCTCTAAAAATTTTATTACAACGGAATTAACCGGCATAGAAGGCATCGGCGAAAAAACAGTTGAAAAACTATTAGCCCATTACGGTTCTGTGAAGCGTGTTAAAGGAGCATCGCGCGAAGAATTGGAAAGCGTCGTCGGCAAAACCAATGCAAAAAGATTGATTACTTATTGGTTGAAAGAAAAAATTTCTTAAAAAAGTATTTAACCTACACTATCAAAAGTTCAAAACCTAACCGCCATAGCCAAACTCGGCAAAATCGGTAATTGATTCACGCGTTTATAATTCACGCGATCGAAATAAAAAATATTTTGACGGTCTTGTGCATTTGTCACGCTTGCAGTAATATCTAATCCGGAGCGTTTGCCGAAAGAAAAATTATGTTTGAGCGATACATCAATGCGACTGTAATCCGGCAAACGTCCGCCGTTGCGCATATCGGAATATAAAATTCCTAAGTTTGGATTACCCGTCAAAACATCTGTGCCGATGCCGCCGGTGAAAGTATAATTGCCGTAAAATCCTTGCGTTTGCGTGAACGGAAAACCGGAACCGTAATTCCAACGTCCGGAAAGCGTCCAATCGCGTTTTTTGCCGAAATAATAACTCGTAAGGACATTTACATTGTTTCTTCTATCGAAATTGGCGGGATACGTTTGCGTGCCGTCATAAATATTTACATAAGCATTCGACAAAGTTGCCCAAACAGAAATGGCACTCGTGCGATATTGAATAGTTAAATCTATACCATGCGCATCACCGGTTTCTGCGGCGTAATTCGGGTCGGTCGCTTTATTTTTTGTTCTGTTGATGTCAATCAATTGTCCGTAATTTTTTTGATAAACTTCTAAGTTAATCGATAAATTTCTAGTCGCATCCCATTCCAATCCGCCGATAAGATGTGTGGCTTTTTGCAAACGCGAATCAACAACATCATTGGTACCGGGTTTATAAAATTGTTCGGTTGGTCCGCCCAAATAGCCGACAAATAAATTGACAATATCTTTTTCACTGACTGTTGAAATTAGATTTTGAGAATAAAGACCGCCGGAAAATTTCAATCTAAAATTATCGGAAGCATTAAACTTCATTGCCAAACGCGGCTCGATAGAAGTTTCCCCTATAGAACCGTATCGCTGCAAACGCACGCTTGGTTCAAGCACCAAACGGTTTATTTTTTTACGGTATTTTACGAAACCGCCGAGTTCGGTGGTGTTTGTATTTTGAGTGAAAAGAAATCCGAAAAGATTTTTGAAAGATAAATCGGTTTGAAATCCGGACACTTCTGCACCGTATTTCAATTCACTGTTGTTACCGTAAATCGTAAAATCTATGCCGACATTAAAATTTGAAATGGCAGTATGACGCGGATCCGGATCGGATTCTTGCAACGTTAAATCGTAATTGGAATAATTAATATTGCCGCCGATAATCATGCCGATACCTTGCGGAATGAGTTTGAAATTTGTGCCGTAACCGCGTGTTGTCCAATTCAAATCGGCGACGTTTTTATAAGAAACACCGTCTTTGAAATTAAATCCGAAAAAATTTATATTGCTGCCCCCTTTCGCATTAAAAGATAATTTGGCATAAATATCATCGAAAGCGTAAGGCAAGCCGTTGGCAGAATCTTTTGTTGCGTATTTATATAACGATTTCGATGTTTGCGGTAAAATAGAATGTTTCGCCGTCACCAACAAAGAAACACTTGAACCGTTTTCTTCTTTCATGCGTACTAACGGACCTTCCAAAAGTATTTTTCCCATAAA
>JAYTIA010000121.1:0-6061 GCA_043732145.1 Saprospiraceae bacterium | reverse complement strand
CAAACGCAATGACATCTAATTTTCATAAATCGGTCGGTGGTTATCACGCGGCGAAACTGATGAAGTATCAAGAATTAACAGAAAAATATCTCGGCGATTTTCAAAAAGACAAACCCATTGTGGAGCAAAAAAATATGCCTTTATATGGTATGTTGAACGCGAAGTATATTATTTTGAGCGATGACATACAAGGTGTGCAACCAAATCCGTATGCACTCGGCAATGCATGGTTTGTCGAAAATTTAAAAATTGTTGATAATGCCGATGCAGAATTAGATGCCGTCGGAAAAATAAATCCGCGCAAAGAAGCTGTGATACAAAAACAATACGCGACATCACTCAACGGTTTTATGCCGCAATTTGATTCTACGGCGACAATAAAAATGACATCGTACAATCCGGATAAAATGGAATACGCGTATTCTGCAAAAGCTGATCAATTCGCCGTTTTTTCTGAAATATATTATCCGCAAGCAAAAGGTTGGAACATCACTATTGACGGACAATTGACTACATTTACAAAAGTAAATTACGTTTTGCGCGGCGCAAAATTACCGGCAGGTACGCACAAACTTGTGATGAGTTTCGCACCGAAATCTTATTATGCCGGCGAAACCATTAGTTATATCGCATCAGCATTAACGCTTTTAGCATTTTTCGGCGGTTTGTTTTGGTACTATCGCAAAAATAAATTTGAAGATGCCGATAGATTAGAGTTAGCTGACAGCTATCAGTCTTCAGCTATCAGCCCACAGAAAATTGTTAAAGCTGACGCAATTGTTGAAGTACCTAAAACTACTAAACCGGTACCAACGGTTCCAAAAAAATTGAAGAAGAAATAATTTTTTTTTCTTATAATTTGATTTTAAACGATTTGTAAAAAAATTGAAAGCGCGATGTTGTTTTAATGCAATTTCGCGCTTTTTTTATTTCCTGAAAAAATTAATAAAAAATTTACAAAATAAATAACCCAAAAGAAAATTTAGTGCGTATGTTTGCTTGTACAAAAATTATTCGACTTACGGACACATAAAATTGAATAGTTACAACAAATCAATAAAAGTATTTCTTACCCAACAGTAAGATTTTAAACGGAATCATTTACTTTTTATGTTACGAGCACAAGTGCCGGCTAATTTAGCAGTTACTTGACCGAAATATTGCATCAACGACTCTTACGGAAAATTTATTCAAATGTGATCTATTGCTAATCGTTTAATTTATGCTTGTAACTTATTAAAAGTTGCTAAACCTGTCATTTCCTTATTTCTCTACGTGACCGAAGTAATATACTTACTTCTAATGACTCTTTACGTGCTATGCCTATGAATACACTTTTTTAAATCTCACTATTTTTAACTTTTTAAATTAAAATCATGTTACATAATAACATACGGTTATTCCTATGCGCAAAAACAACGCGCATTTTATTTTTCTTATTCGTTCTTTTTTTTGCAAATAATCAAACAATTATGGCGCAAAAATGTGCCGGCGTTACAATGCCTTTTATTTCACAAACACAGTATACCTTAGATGCATCAGCGGGCAGTTCTTATCAATGGTATTTGAATGGCAAAGCAATTCCCGGTGCAACGCAACAGAGTTATTTTCCGTTAGTCGCCGGCGATTACTATGTTATAGTGATTGATAAAAATGGCTGTAATCAAGGTAAATCACAAACAGCACATACCGAAGTAGATTATGTTCACAGTTGTCCGCTTATTCACAATTATTTCGGCTTTCCTTGTGATGACGGTGATGCTAAAACCGTTAATGATCGCGTAAGAAATAATTGCAAATGTCGTGGAGATTATGCTTCAACACTTATCAAAGTTAAATGTCCGAAAGATACTGTATTGGTATCAACTTCTAAATATGGAACGGTGTTCAATTTTGATGAATTCAATATGTTCAAAAGCGTTGCCGGTCCGTGTGCAGGCATGTTAAATGTTAAACGTACTTCAGGTTATTATACGGGTTATCCTTTCGAGCCGTCAGCTTTTATTCAAGAAGAATATATTGCGACTGATATGTGCGGTAATAAATCTTCGTGCAGTTTTTTTGTAACGACTACGCCTGCACCTAAAAAACAAGTCGGCGGATCGGGAGCGGGTGGAACAAGCAGTTTCTCAATAAATACTTTGTCGCCTAATCCGGCACAAAATAAATTAACAATTACAATTGTAAATGAACAAAATTTTGCCTCCGGTGAAACAGAATTACGTATTTTCAATACACTTGGTCAAACTATTTTGATTGAAAAACGCGACTTAAACACCGGTATCAATGAAATTAATTTAGATATTACTTCACTACAAAACGGTTTGTATTTTGTGTCAACATCAGATAAATCACAAGTGCCGATGAAATTTGTAAAAGAATAGTTTGTTAGTCAGTTAGTCTTTTAGTTGGTTAGTCTTTACATTCGATCATTAAACTATAGTAGTTTTTCAGTGCTTTCAAGTACAAAAGTATCACTATTTAACGCTCGAATGTAAAGACTAACTGACTAAAATTATTCAGTTGCACCCAAATTCAAATCCGCAAAACGATAAGAGCGACCGCTTTCACCATAAATTGCCATGTTGTTGCGACTGATTTGACGACAAATTTTTGGACGTGTTGTGATACCTTGATCTTTGTTGCCAAATAAAGGCGACACTACGACTTGACCGTCGCGATTAATTTCCGCCAAAGCAACTACCGAAGATTTATCCGGCATTTCCTGATAAATTTTTGTACGTTTCGGATTAAAATTTCTGGCATCATCGTTGAAAACAAAATACATTTTATCTTTTACAACACTCATCGCATAACTGCTGTAAGTACCGTTGTCATTCACACTCACTTGGCGTTTAGGAATACGCGCCGTCCAAGCAATTTCTCCATCCGGACGAATATTAACAACTATAATGTCGTTATAATTGAAATAATAATCTACCCGATTGTTGTTGTAATTGCCGTAAGGCGAATATAATGAGCGATAACCCCAAGAATTATAATAAGAATACGGATTATAAAACGAAGAGCCGTAAGGGTTGTAAGGATAATTATTTCTGTACCGTTGCTCAACGATATATTGCTCTGCTACTAAAATAGCACCGCCATCGCTGCGCAAAATCAATTTGTCTAAATTGTAATTCGCCAATTCCGGTTCGCGTGCCGTATTATTTTTCGCAATCGCATCTTTAGCACGTGTTTTATCGCGATCGGACAAATTGGCGGTGACGAAACCGAAATCAAATTCGCGCGTACTCACGCTCGTCATATCTTTTGCTTTCGGATTTATTTTAAAAAAACATGAACCTTTTAAACCCGTCGCATTTTTTTCGGAATAAAAACCGCAGAAAACTAAATCATTTTCGTCATTGGAACGAAAAGTTAAATTTGATACGAATTTATCTTTCAAATCAATTTTATATTCTTGCGCATCAAGCGTCGAATCGCGGACATAAGCGACTAAATCGTATTGATAAGTCGGTTTGCCGTCTTTAACGAGTCGTGTTTTGCTGTCGTAATAAACGACACCCAATAAATAAACATTGCCGTTTTTATCAATCAATGTTTCGTGCACATCAAACTTATTACGATTGTAAGGTAGTTTTGCATTTTTTACCCACAACTCATTAAAATCGCTGTCATACACATTAATCGTAAAACTTTGCTGATTTTTGTCGTTAGGCTGCTGATTGAACACAACAATTTTACTGCTGTCCTTTGAAATTTGGAACGAAAAAACATCCGCTAACTCACGATTCGAACCCGTTTGTTCGCCAACTTTAATTAAATTGTCATCAAGCGTGAGTGAACCTTTTTTAATTTCTTGTGCGAAAAGAAAAGTTTTTGCTAATTTCTGATTATAAAAATAAGACATCAACCACATTTTTCCGCCCAACATCGTTACATCTTTCAAATTGCGTTCCTTGCCTTTATAAGTTAAATCTAATTCTTGCGCTTTTACAAGTTTTAAATTTGCATCATAGTACTCAATCACCGGACGCACATCACCATTGCCGAAAAGACCACCTTGACGTTGGCGCAGTGTATAAAACCCGCCGCCTTCCGTGCCGATAATTTTTTGAATTTCGGTATTCGACGGCTCTTTATATTCATTACTCCAATGCACTTGCGTACGGGGATGAATAACCGAACCCGTATTGATACTGTCAGTTTGTGCCGACAAACTGCAAGTCAAAAAAAATGAAAAGAAAATCGAAAAAAACAATATGTTACGCATGGTATTCTGATATTTTAGTTTAATGACAAATATACATGAAAATTATGGGTTAATTTTAACTTACTAAACTGTAATCCGAACGATAATCATATTTATTGGCACACACTTTAACACAATCCTAACGTTAAGAGTTTGAAATTAATAAATTTTTTTGAAAATTGAAAGTTGAAGATGACAATTGTAGGGATTTTCAATTTTCAATTTTCCATTAAAAAGCGTTATTTTTGTAAAAAATTTTAATCATGGCAAAATTGGTTTTAAGAAAAATTAATTGGATTGAAGGTTTAACCATAAAAAAATTCCGACAATAAATTTTGCAACTCATATTGTTTTGTATTTTTGTCATCCAAATAAGTTACGTCTTACAAAAATCTTAACACACATTAAAACATGAAAACCCTAAGTATTATTGCCGGACTGTTATGTACCGGCATGACAATTATTTTCGGACAAAACATACCTACCGAAATTTTACATAGAAAATTACTTTTCGATGCCGGTAAATCGGAAATTCGTCATTTCGAACAAATTATTTTACGAGAAGTTGTTGATTCCATCCGACTTGCAAATATTGGCGATTATGAAATTGAATTGATTGGTCATACCGATACGACGGGCGATGTGACTTACAATCAAATTTTATCCGAAAAACGGAGTGAAGCAGTGGCGCAATTTTTAAAAGAACGAGGTGTGCCAACGCGTCATATTCAATTAGATGCATTTGGTGAAAATGCGCCGTTGACCGAAAGTACGACTGCTGAAGGTAAACAATTAAATCGGCGTGTGGAGTTATTTGTTGTTTGGAAAGAAAAACCGGAAACGGTAGTTGCGACATCAAAATCGAATAATCCTAAAAGTTCTTTTCCCGATACAAAGCCACCGGAAAAATTAAATCCGGAAAATTTATTTGAGCGTTTGCGCGGTATTTATATGCTGGAGTCTTTTTCTCTCAAAGCATCAAGTACACAAAATACTTCTTTTAGAACCCGCAACAATACCGTATTCAGTTTTTTGCCCGGCACTTTTGACATAGGCGATAATACTGAAATTAAAATTACTGTCAAAGAGCTGACAAAGCGTGCTGATGTTTTTTTGCAAAACCTGAACACACAAACCGGCGACGATAATGTTTTTGTGTCCGATGCCTTGGTTTATTTAGATTTTAAAACTTCTGACGGTGTACTTGTTGCACCCATAAAAAATTATTTACTCCTTCTGCCACGTAAAAATGTCGGTTCATTATCGCTTTACGATGCCGTGTTACCGGAAGAAGAATCGACTGCGCTAAAAAAAATTATGCCTGACAAATATTCGGCTAAAAATTTCAGATGGGAAAGTTCACAAGTTCCAAATAAAATTTCCGGAATTTATGACAGACTGGACATTATCAAAAATAAAAAATTGGTTTTGGAAAGTTTGTTGAAAAGATTAACGGACACGAGCGGTTGTTCTAAGATGTTGGTTTTTAAAAAATATACCTCACATGGAGAAACGCGCAACGGAAAAAAAATACAAGTGACCGATACAACGACAATTTATTCCGATCACGCTTCGGAAGGTTTTATTTTAACCGGTGCGAATGAACGCGACGAAACAATTTCGCCATTGTGTTATGATATTGCAGAAGAAATTGAAGAAGCGAAATTAAGTCTTGGCAAAGACTTACAGAAAAAATACAGACGTATTCAACGCAAAGAATTTTGGGATATTTACAAAACTTTTGATGCTTTCGTTTACGCCGATGAACCGCAAGGACATGGTCTATTTGCAAAATCGGCGCGAAAAAAAATTGGTTCTTACGATACGCTGATTCAACACATCAAC
>JAYTIA010000120.1:0-6070 GCA_043732145.1 Saprospiraceae bacterium | reverse complement strand
TCGTCGTCGTTTTTATATCCACTGTACTGAATCGCGCAGTATCTGATGTATAACCGGCTTTTGTTGCAATAATCATATAATTTTTTCGCAAACCTAATTTGGCGATATACATATCTAGTGTGCGCGTGTCATTGTTGCCTGATTCAACTTCCGTTAAACTATACAATACACCTTTTAATTGTTGTCCGTCTGCCATCGTAATTGCGCGTAACGAGGCAACAATTGTCGGTGTGGGACGCAATCTGACTTCTTTTTTGATAGTCGATGAAGTATTGATACCGACTGTATTAAACTGAATAGTATCGTTGTAATAACCCGGTTTAGATGTTATAATACTATAAGCACGTCCGCGATTTAAAGTTGAATTGTACGTATCAGCTGTTTTTGTATCCGCACTTGAATTTTTTCCACCCGAAATATCCGTCATTTGGAAAGTTAAACCTTTTAACGGGTTTGTTCCGTCAGTCGCGTTGACAATTAAATCAATTCTAATTGGTGCTTTTTTAGCGATATAAATATCTTCGCAACAAGTTTTACTTTTCAGCGAACGTCCACCAATACGATTAGATACTAAAAAATACTGCCGTCGTCATCGATTGAAGGATAACGATCATTCGCAGATGAATTGTAACCTGTGCCTAAATTTTTTGGTGTTGACCAAGTGCTGCCGTCCCAATTCGCTACAAAAATATCAAACCCACCCATGCCTGGCAAACCGCTGGAACTGAAATATAATTTTCCGTCGCGATAATAGGGCGTTTCTTCATCGCCTAAAGTATTAATCACGTTGCCGGCATTAACCGGAATACCAAATGAACCGTCTTCGTTTTTGGTGGCGTAAAAAATATCGAAACCGCCTTTAGTACCGTCCATGTTTGATGCAAAAAATAAAACTTCTTTGCCGTACATTTCACCGACGTTCGGATGTTTGATAATATATTTGCCGTTCAAACTTTTTACTTCGCTCGCATTGCCGAAAGTGCCGTCGTCTTGTTTTTTCGAAACGTACAAATTACTTTCTGTCACTTCGTTGCCGCTTAAACCTATGCGCGTGAAATACATCGTTTTTCCGTCAGCGGAAAGTGCAACGCCGCCTTGATGCGCACCAACGCGATTTATTTTATCATCTAAAGCAATTGCTTTCGACCACTCGCCGGCGGTGTCGCGCATGGATTTATAAACTTTCAGATATGGATCGTCTTCTTTGCCGTCTAATTTTATAATCCCTTTTGAACGAAAAGCCGTAAAATATAAAGTGCTGCCATCACCGGTAATTGACGGTGAGTATTCGTTATTCGGCGTGTTGACACCTGTTCCAATATTATCCACCACAAGTTGCACATTTTCTTTCATGCCCATCGCTTGTTTCGCACCGAGTATTTCGTTTTGCGCCAAGACATTTTTCACCGAATCTTTTGATTCTTTCAAATAATCTTCAAATGTAATGATAGATTCATCGTATTTGCCGTTCATTTTCATCATTTGCGCATAATAAAAACGGGTATTCGGATCAACTTCAACGGTGGTTATATTTTTCGTGCGTTGCAAAAAACGACTATACCAAGTTTCTGCTTTCGCATAATCGTTCAAGTTTTTGTGCATTTGCGCAATCTCAAAAGCTGCGGCAAGATCTTTTGTTTGCTCGTAATATTTTTCATACAAGTCGAGAGAATTGTAATAGTCTTTAGCTTCTTTGCGTTCTTCTGCCGCTTGAAGTAAATATTCGGGACGCGCACCGTTGATTGGTTGCGAAAAACCGGCAACTATAAAAAATAAATTAGCGAAGAAAAATATGATGGAATATCGCATGATTAATTCAATGAATAATGAATAATGAACAACGAACAACGGACAATAAAAAAATGACAAATAAATTATGATGAACAACGAACAATAAAAAACAAAGTAGATAATAATGAAAATTGTTCAATGTTTATTGCTCAGTATTTCGGACAGAGGATAACCGGTGTCGTAGTCGGTTTTTTGAAAATTTTACCGATGTAAGAAATCCCCAATTCAAAACCATCTTTCACGCTCGTATTCGGACGCAGTGTGGAAGTAGTTACATCATACGCCAAACCGGCGCGTATATCACCGTAATCAACGCCGACAAGTACTTGTGCCGCGTCGCCGAGACGATAACCTAAACCGGCACGTATAATTGTATTCTGTTTTTCATCTAAAACCAATCCGCCGACAGCTTGTACCATTGTTTCGTTCAAACCGGCGGCAGTGCGAAAAATCACAGCCGGATAAACGCGAATAGTTTTTGTGATCCCGTAATCTAAATTGGCGTATAAATTAATGCGGCGCGACAATGAACTTACTTTACCGGTATTCGGTTCAAAAACATTGAGTTTCGGACCCGCAACATGTTCCACACCTAAACCGATATTGTAACCATTTTTGTTAGACCTTTTTGAGTTGATCGGTGCTTTATAATTCATGCCGATACTGAAATCAATGTATGATTTTGCATTGGCAGTGATGAGCGGCAAATCTAAACTCGAACCGCCGGATTGAATCGCATCTTGAAAACGCAAACCATCAGAATTTAAACTGCGTTGCACCATGCCGCCCTGCACGCCGAAAGAAATAACTTGCGTCATTTTATTATCCAAACTAATGTGATAACCAAGATTTAAAGCAGCGAGATTATTTGTGAGAGCCGCAAGACCGGCTTTGTCTTGATGTAAATTTACACCGACACCAATCCAATGTGTTTTTGCAAAACCTTTAAAATTTACATCAACACCCAAAACCGGCGTTTGATAACCGTTTTTAACGCCACTGTTCCATTGACTGCGATATAAACCGTTGATGCGAAAAGTACCGCTGAACAGACCAGTTTGCGCCGGATTGATACTCAATGGCGCAAATTGCGTTTGAGTAAAGTGAATATCTTGTGCCTTTAAACCGACAAGAAGAAATAGACTGAAAGGTAAAAGTAATAATCGCTTCAAAGTTTTATATTTTATGGTGGAAGATGCGGAAATTAAAAATTAAAAATTAAGAATTAAGAATTGAAAGCAAACGGTATTTTAATTTTTAATTTTTAATTCTTAATTTACTTCAAAGATACGTTCAAAAATAATATTAAATAAAATCATTCACGATTTTTTAACAGTATTATACACGTATTTTTTTTGGAAAAGTTCCAAAAGGAGCTCGTTATCACTTATTCGTTAATACACTATTTTTTTAACCGAAAATCAAAAACCTATGATAATCTCGCAATCACCGTTTTATTGCCAACCGCTTTTTCGCCAATACTGACATTTATTTTTGCATTGAGTGGTAAAAAGACATCAACACGCGAACCAAAACGAATAAAACCTAAATCTTCGCCTTGTACGGCTTTGGATCCGTTTTTAGCATAAGCGATGATACGGCGTGCCACTGCACCAGCAATTTGGCGCAAAAGAATTTTATCTTTTCCGGTATTGATTACAATCGTCGTGCGTTCATTGTCAGTTGATGCTTTCGGATTCCATGCCGGTAGAAAGTTGCCGGGATGATATTTAAAATAATCCACCACACCCGAAACCGGATAGCGATTGACGTGGACGTTCAAAGGAGACATGAAAATAGACACTTGAATGCGTTTATCGTGAAAGTATTCCGATTCTTCTGTCTGTTCAATCACCACAATTTTTCCGTCTGCGGGTGCATAAATGATATTATTATTCGCAATAGCAATCGTGCGTACCGGATTTCTGAAAAATTGTGCGACCAATAAAATCACGAAAAACATAATCAGACAACTGATGCCGTATAATGCCGAAAACCATCTTGCTACAATAAAAAGAAATAATCCGACAAAAACTAATGTCGAGAGTACGATTGAAACACCTTCTTTGTGAAAACGAAACATGCTATTCAATTGACAATTGACAATTGACAATTGACAATTGACAAATATTTTTTCGTTGTCCATTGTCCATTGTCCATTGTCCATTAATAAAGGCTTTTAATGACCAAAAATAAATAAACAAAAGGAATAATGACGATAAAAGAATCAAATCTATCTAAGAAACCGCCGTGACCGGGTAAAATTTGCCCGGAATCTTTTACGCCGACGCTGCGTTTTAATAAACTTTCGACTAAATCGCCAAGTAATCCGGCAACGGAAACGATGATCCCGATGATTAACCAATCAGTTGTTTTATAGGTTTGCAAAACCGGCGCTGCGGCTAAACTCGTTAAAATACAAACAACAGCACCTCCAATCGTTCCTTCCCAAGTTTTTTTCGGTGATATACGCGGTAGCAATAAATTTTTACCAAAGCGCGAGCCGATTAAATAAGCAAAAGTATCGTAAATCCAAGTCAAGAAAATAAGTCCGGCAACCAATCGCGGCGAAAAAGAATTGGGACCTTTATTGTGATCTACAGATAAATCATTTAATAATGTAAACGGTATAATGATATAAAATATTCCCAGAACAAAAAACGCCGCATTTTTAAAAGGTTTCTCTGATTTCAGAAAAACTTCCATTATTAAAAGTACTGTAATGTGGATTGTAAAATAAAGTACTGAAATGGAAGGATATTTCTCCGGCAATTGAGGCCATGTCCAATATATGAGCGAACCCGATGCTATACCGAGAACACGGCGCACGAGAGCTACTTCTAATGTAAGTTGCATATATTCCCACCAACAACCCAACGTGATAATAAAAAAAAGTATTTTAAAACTCAGCGGACTTAGAAATAAACCAAAAATGGTTACGCCTACAATTACTACCGCCGACAATACTCTTTTCTGAAAATTATTCATGCTAATTTTTAAATTGTGGATGATGAATAAATTTTTTCATTGTTCATCCATAAGGATTGGTTTTTTATTCGCTTCATTTTGAATTACTCGCGCTAATAAAATCATCATAAATATCGAAGCGAGTGCAAATGCCCAATTCATCGGCTTATCAGAACCAATTTTATCTGCATCTTCCGGTTTGATACCCAAAGCATAAATCGCAACAACTTGCGCGGCGTTATTGAATAAATGTACGAGCATAGGCAGCCAAATATTTTTCGTCCAAACAAACAGATAACCTAAAACTGCACCAAGCACCATGCGCGGCAAAAAACCTTCAAACTGAAAATGTATGGCACTGAATATTGCCGCCGTAATCCAAACCATAACGTGGTTATTACGTATCCAACGCCCAATTTGTTGTTGTAATACACCGCGAAACATCAACTCTTCGCCTATTGCCGGTATTATCCCTATCAGTATAACATTGATGACGATTTCATAAAAAAAATCTTTTTTCAACATTGCTTTCAACATTTCATCTGTTGATGATTCCATGCTTTTTAAATACGCCGGTAAAGGTATCAGTTTATTCAATTCAACGGAATACTGCACCAAAGGAATACTGACCAATAAAAATACAATACTCAAGCTTACTAATTTCCAATTTGGAAACTTATTTAAACCAAGAGCGTTTAACCAATCTTTTTTGTAATAATATTGAAGCACAATAATCGCCGGAACGATAAAAGAAAGAACTTGACTCCAAAATATTGTAAATCTTAAAAAAGAACGATTCGATAATGTATTTTCAATTTTTGTTTTACTCGCCAATATTTGCCAATCAATACCGGATATTTGACTTGCAACAACAGCTACTATACCTGCAACTATTTGTCCGAGAAAAAAAAGCCCGACCGCTATTAGCAATATTTTGATGACCGAAGGTTGTTCTGATTGGCGTAAATTATTTTCGATTTCAAATTTATTTTCGAGTGGTTCCTTTTCCGAATTGTAGTTATCTTCCATTAAGCGTTGTATTTTTTATTTTTTGTAACTGTTCAGCACCTTCCTAATTTTTAGAAACCTCATCCGACTTTTTAAACTTTGTGAAATCCTTTATGTGCTTAGTGTTTAAATTTAACACAAGGGACACAAAGAATCTCACAAAGGTCACAAAGCGCTAAATAGTTAAGATTTTTTTTAATAACCTGCAAATTTATTTAAAACTCATTGAAATTTATGTCGGAACGAAATAAATATGAAATTTCGTTGAGATTGAGAAAAAATTATTAATTTCGTGTGGAACTTT
>JAYTIA010000119.1:0-2270 GCA_043732145.1 Saprospiraceae bacterium | reverse complement strand
CAAGCGCCATTTCCAAAAACCTTCTGCCGCAAACACGCCGGTTTTTATACCGCTTGATTCGCCGAGCGTGATTAAAGGATATTTTGTATCAATTTTTCCGATTTTCTGATAGTATAAAACTTGTCCGCCGCCACCTTCTTTCGATTCACCGAAAGGAGAAATGATGGGATTAAAATTTGGAATTTGTCGAAAATTGTCATCAAGCGTAAATAAGTTAAATCCGGAATTGAGTACTGCTTGCGCATCTGTCGTATTTTTTCCGTCACTGTTGATGCTCACCAAATTTTGCAACCTGGAAAGTTTGCGCGTATCGGTTTGATTTCCAACGACGAACAAACGAGGAATTCGTTTCGTATTCAAAATATTAAAAACAGCATCTGCACTGTTTGTCCATGAAGGTAATTGATGCAAGATAACAAAATCGGCATCGGCAACATTCGATTTCAATTCGCTGATGTACGACACACTTACAGTATAATTTTTATTTACCGAAATCGCATCATTCAAAGCAGAAATATCCGGATGCGGTGCGTTGGCGAGAATCAGAATCTTTGTACGTGCATCGAGTATTTCAACAAAAAAATCTTTAGTATTATTGGCAGTCGTTGTCTCACCCGGTACCGATGATAAACTCACGACATAATGTTGAACGCCGGGCGTGGTGGCATCTAGTGTAATTTCTTTCGTAAAAAAGAAATCATTTTTGTTGATGGCAATACTTTGCGCGGCAACCTGTTTTGAATTCCCGCCGGCATCAATTTGGGCAATCGTCAAATTCGTTGTTGCACCCATGCAATTATTCGCACCGACATCTATTTGCACAGAAAATTTATCGCCTAAGTAGGCGATATTATTATGAAAAACGCGCTTTACCAAAACATCTTTTTTCGGTGTTGTGTCGCCGAGTGCAATCGTATAAATTGGGACATTTAGTTTTGCGCCGGAATAAATTGGACTCGCACCTTCGTTGTAAATGCCATCTGTCGCTAAAACAACACCGCCGAGATTTTGACCGGTGTAATTATCATATACATTGTTCAATAAATCGGCAATATTGGTGAGTTTATCTTTAAAACTAACATCAAAACCTTCGCGCACACTTTCACCAAAAGCATATTGTTTCACATCAAATTGCTCACCGAGATTTTTTGAAAGTGTTTCCAAATCTTTTTTAAACGTCGAAGAGTCACGTATAGCTACACTCATTGATTCGGAAGCGTCTTGTGCAATCACAATCAACGGTTTTTTTATTTCTGTCTTCGTGGTTTTCAACATCGGTGCGAGTAAAAGTGCAGCCAACAAAGCACCGGCAAGTGCACGCAACGTCGCCATCACATATTTCAATGGATTCGCTAATTCTTTGAAGCGCATATCTTTATAATAAAGTAACACTGCAAGCAACACGCCAAATAAAATGCACAAGGATAGATACCAGACCGGATATTGAAAGTTAAGCATAATTCGATTTTCGATTTCGGATTTTCGATTTCGGATTTTGAATTTAAATTAAATCGTGCACCCGAAATCGTAAATCGTAAAAAGAGTTAACGCTTTAAGTAAAAAAACGTTGCAAAGTTAGTCAGTTAGTTATTATTTGCGTTTTGTAGTTCTTTTTCTTCTAACTGCAAAGGAGTCGAATATTCGAGCATTTTTTAGCGATTATATGCGACTCCTCCGGAGTGGAACATAGACGCACGAATTTTTCTATAAACATTTGACTTCTTCGGAGTCATGTCTGGCAATAAATTGAATATTTATGACAAAAGTACGGTAAAAATTTCTTTCTTTGAAAAAAATAACCTGTTGCACATCAAATTTGAATCTAACCTTCAAGCAACTGCGCGATTGGTTGTTACCGATGTTAATGAACGGTCAGATGCTGGTAGAATAAAAAATATCGGTATTTTTTTTTCTATATGCCAGGGTTTTTCATAAAAATAAAACACGCCTGTTAACGTTTCAAATGCAAAAAGAAAATGACGATACAAGAAGCGCAACGTACGGTTGATAATTGGATAAATACTATCGGCATTCGCTATTTCAGCGAATTGACTAACATGGCGATATTGACGGAAGAAGTCGGTGAAGTGGCGCGTTTAATAGCGCGTATGTACGGCGAACAATCGTTTAAAAATCCGACATCAAAAGAAACGGCTCACGCCGATTTAGCAGATGAAATGGCAGATGTTTTTTTCGTACTGATTTGTCTCGCCAATCAAACCGGTATTGATTTGACTCAAGCATTGGAAAATAATTTGCAGAAAAAATCT
>JAYTIA010000118.1:0-2271 GCA_043732145.1 Saprospiraceae bacterium | reverse complement strand
CGATTGATTTATTGATTACTGAATTTGGACTTAGCGACGATGGACTTACTGACGATAGAAAAATAAGTCCATCATTAGTAAGTCCAAAATTAGTAACTCTATCATCTATTGATTCGATTTTTGATTCGGATATTTTAACGCTCATAGAAAAAAAAGACGACGGTGTTTACGTTTGCAAAAATAAAACTGATTTTCCGGTGCATATATATACATGTACGCCGGAAGAACGAGGTTCAAAATTGTTTTGTTGTACAGGCAGTTCAGAGTTTTTGAAATCTTTTGCGAATACGTTTGTCGGAAAAGATTTTCGTTCGCTACCAACTGAAGAGGCTATTTTTCAAACAGCCGGTATTCCTTTTATTGCGCCGGAAATGCGCGAGAATACGAATTTTAGCGAAGTTTTAAACCGCGTCGAAGCTAATCGACTGATCACACTCGGCGATATTCGCGGCGTGATTCATACACACACCACTTATTCCGATGGCGTGAATTCCATTGCTGAAATGGCGCATTATGCACAAAAAAAAGGTTACGGTTATATCGGTATTACTGATCACTCCAAAGCTGCTTTTTATGCCAATGGTTTGAAGGAAGATATACTGCTTGAACAATGGAAAGAAATTGACGCCCTTAATGCCGAATTTTTTAATTTCAAAATTTTAAAAGGGATTGAAGCGGATATTCTTTATGAAGGCGGACTCGATTACAGCGATGATATTTTAAGCGGGTTCGATTTCGTGATTGCATCCATTCATTCTCAATTAAAAATGACGGAAGAAAAAGCGACGGCACGTTTAATAAAAGCAATTAAAAATCCATTCACGACTATTCTCGGACATCCGACCGGACGTTTGTTACTTGCTCGTGCCGGTTATCCGATTGATCATAAAAAAGTAATTGATGCCTGCGCCGCCAACAAAGTAGCGATTGAACTTAACGCCAATCCGTACCGCCTCGATTTAGATTGGACTTGGATAAGTTATGCGCATCAAAAAAATGTTTACATCTCCATTAATCCCGATGCACATGCTTGTTCAGGTATTGATGATATTTTGTATGGTATTTTTACGGCTCGAAAGGGTGGTCTCGATGCTGCCGGATGTTTAAATTGTTTGAGTTTGGAAGATTTTTTGAAATTTTGTAATAAGTAATAAGTTATCAGTTATGCGTCAAGAGTAAAGGATAACGGATAACTAATAACCGATAACCGATAACTTACGACTAAATTAATATTTCTCAAACAACAACCACCAAGGTTTGTATGGTTTTGCGTAAGCCAGATTAAAAGTTGTAATCGTATTATCGCGGATATAATCAACGGCAGCATCGTAAGAATCGGTAATCAACATAAGATTGGTATCATCGGGCGAAATCGTGCCGCGTTGTTTCATGTTTTCGATGTACGCGATTAGCTCTTTATGAAATTCGGTATTGAAAATAACAATCGGAAAATTTTTAATCTTTTTTGTTTGAATCAAAGTAACGGCTTCAAAATATTCATCCATCGTGCCGAAACCGCCGGGCATCACCACAAAAGCGTAAGAGTATTTAATGAGCAGTTGTTTACGTACAAAAAAATAACGAATATTTACCCACTTATCCAAATACGGATTTTCTTTTTGCTCGTTCGGCAATACGATATTACACCCGACCGATTTACCGCCGGCTTCGCGTGCACCGCGATTTGCTGCTTCCATTAAACCCGGACCACCACCGGTCATGATAGTAAATCCGATTTGTGCAATACGCTCACTGAGTTCGCGTGTTTGTTGGTAATACGGATGATCTTCCTTGAAACGTGCCGAACCGAATACCGTTACGCACGGTCCGACGAAATGCAAGGCGCGGAAACCTTTTATAAAATCAATGACGGTAAGCATCAGCACCGTAAATTCCGACCAACGACTTTGCGGACCTTGTAAAAACTTTATTTCTGTTTTTGGCAAAATGAAAAATTGAAAATGAAAAAATACTAATAACGAATAATGGACAACACATAAAAAAGTAGGATTTTTTTTGTAAATTATTCCGATATGAGTATATTTACGTAAAAATATTACAAAACAAGAAAATTAACTTAATTATGTCTTTATTTAATTTCTTTTTACCGAAAATTATTGAGTTAGCGATTGTAATAGGTACTGTTTTAATCGCGTGTTATTTAATTAATCGCTTAGGGGACAAATCTTCTTTGCATCGTTTAGAAATGGGTTTAGCGGTTGCTTTTATCGGACTCGCTGCCTTAATGCTCAATGCCAATTTAGCTGTACC
>JAYTIA010000117.1:0-15631 GCA_043732145.1 Saprospiraceae bacterium | reverse complement strand
AGGCGGCGATGTCACTGCCGTAATTTTTCCGATAGGATTGGCACAAATTGGCGGCGTAACTTTTGCCGATAGAGTAAAATCTTGCGGAATAACTATATTAAAATCTGTCGGATCGGAATAACATCTTAAGCCACCTATTTCTTGAACTGTAACGCTGTGAGGTCCCGGCGTGCTGTAAGTTCTGCTCGGATTGTTATTAAATGTGGCACCATCGAAACTATAAAACACATTAGTTGCCGGCGAATTAACCGTAGCAGTTTCAGTTTTATTAATACAATCAACGGTGATATTGACTTTCGGCGTTTCAACTGATTCAACAAAAACATTCAGACAGTTAGCAACAACCGGTATCGGTGAAAGACAATAAGTTGATTTGGTATCTAAATCACGTGCCGTAACTCTTGCACAAACCAAAATCGTGACGCTTGCTTTCAAAGTTATCGTCAATCCGGTATCTTTTGCTGTGTGAATACCCGCAATAAACCATTCGACTAAAGGTTTTGTGCCGGCATTGAACGGCGTTACCGTAAAAGTTAATTGTGTTTTCGGACAAACCCTAACGTCTGCTTCGGGTGAAATGTGTGCTTGCGCGTCTATCGGATTCATACACGGCGCTTGTTGTGCATTGGCATTTAGTGTTTCGGACAAACAAAAAAAAGCAATTAAAGAAGTTGTAATTGAAAACCGAAAATTGAAAAGATGAAGCCGTACAGGTTTAAATAATATTGTACTAATACTTTTCAAAGAAAGCGTGTAATAGTTTGTGCTCATAATAAGTTTGTTGTTAAAATTAAAAAGCGTTTGAATTATAAATTTGCCACTAAATTACAAGCTATTTTTTAATTTCATGAGTTTATAAACACGAAATGCATTAAATTACTATTTTTGAGGTAGGGGTTTGGGTTGATGGTTGATGGTTGATGGTTGATGGTTGATGGTTAAATTTTTAACCATCACCCATCAACCATCAACCAATTCACTTACAATTTCACAAACTTCGTCGGCACTACTTTGCCTTCCGCTGTTTGCGGCAACACTAAATATAATCCGGCGGGTAGTTGACTCACATCGAGTTTAATTATATTTTCACCGTAGTTCAAAACTTTGTTTTCTGTCATCAGAACTGCACCGAGACTGTTTATAATTTGGAAAGACACTGCGTTATCTTGCTCACTCATAACAGTCAAATTCAAAAGATCTGTTACGGGATTCGGTGAGAGTCCATTCACTTGGAAAGAAATTTTATCTGACGGCTGCGTGAAAGGTTTAACGACAAGAGCTTGATCCGTTGCAGTTTTCAATAAAGGTGTTGTTCTTACTAAAAATCTGCATGAAGTTTTATTGCCGCACATATCCGTTGCAACGTATTCAATCGGTGAGACATCATTCACCGGAAAAGGATAACCACTGTAATAACCGGAAATTTGTTTTACGGTAATATCGGGCTTATTGCAATTGGTGGTGAAACTGTAATCCCAATTAACAACTGTTCCGTAAATGCTTGTTGAAACGACAACAATATCGGTCGGGCATTTCGCCGTCATGTTCGGCGAATAATAATCGCCGCGACATTGACAATCATTGCGCACAATATCATTCACGGTCAAAGGATTGCCGTCGTCGCATTTGGCACCGAAACTTTTATGAATTTGCGGACAACTGTTGGCGTAATCTGCATTGGATCTGTAAGGATCCGATGTCGAGAAACAGCCTTTGCTGTTTTTAATCACCACCGTATAATCGCCGTAAGTTGTCGGAAAAATGGATTGTGTTGTTGCGCCCGACAATTTTACACCGTTCAAGTACCATTGCCAGGTCACACCGTAGGATCCAACCAAACAAGAATTCATTTCCGTGATATAAGCCGGCGTACCTACATATTTATAGTTTGTTACGGTACAAGTTTGTGAGCAAGTAGTAGTATTCACAGGATCGCAAAAAGTACCATCGTTATCAATTGTTCCGTCTAATGTTGCATCACAAGTTTCTTCGATTAAATTAATAACCGGCTTTTTAATCAGCGACGGATCGAATTTATACTTCGTTGTCGTACAGATTTGATTACAATCATTATTGACAACGCCACAAACAGTATTGATAGTTTTTCCATCCAAACTTACATCGCAAGTCGTTACCGTTTTAGTAATGTTTGTGATTTTAATCAATGACTTATCGAATTTGAATTTAGTTTTATGGCAAGTTTGGGTACACAGCTCTAAATTTATTGGTCCGCAAACTGTTTTTGATTCGTCAAAAGTACCGTCTAATGCCGCAAGGCACGTCGGTTCATCGGGGTCTAAAATAATTGTAGGCGTTGGCGCAACGAATTTATACTTTGCTTTGTGGCAAGTTTGCGTACATGTGGTTAAATCCACACCACCGCAGGGAAATGGAATAACATCTTGACCGTCTAAACTTGCATTACAAGTAATTACATCCGGATCATTAACAGTAATGATTGTAATCGGCGTAAGCGGTACATTTACCATCGATGATGCCGAACAAATTGTTGTACTATTCGAAAAAGTTTGAAAAACACTTAAAGTATAACTGCCCGCACGTGCCGAAAACATATTCGAATTCGTGGGTATTCCCCTGTCTATCAAGTATAAGATATCTATACCCGTTGGTGATGTAACTATAATTTTACCACCAAATGAATTACAATTAGCCGGCGTTATGGTTGTTTTTATCGTTAGATCAATGGGTACAACGACATCAAAATTAATTGTTACCGTACTAAAATGACATATACCATAAAAAATTTGCACGGAATGACTGCCGGCTTGTGAGTAAACGTGTTTATTGCCGTAACCGGCCACCGCATCATCGTCAAATTGAAACGTTGCCATACATACAACCGCATTAATATCGTTAACCGTGGCAGTTGTTGTATGGTTTCCGCAGTCGTAAGTAAAGGAAACGTTTGGCGCAACCGGTGGTACAGTTGCAAAAGCCTTTGTGCCGGTCCATAAAACAAGACAGGGCATAAGTTTAAAAAAAATCGGAAATTTCGGAAAAGTAAAAACAATCTGTTTCATTTGAAAATTTTAATATAGTAAAAAAATTTGGTTAAAAAGAGAATTATAAATTAGAAAACCGGAAAGTGCGAGCAATGAAAATTGATCGAGGATTAGCGCGAGCATTCAAAAATGGGAATAAGTTTGTCTATTGTGTAAGTATGTTAAATTAAAATAGATTTCATTGGTTGCTTTCTTAAAAACAAAAATTTTCATTTGGTTTTCAGAAAAATATTAATTTTGAACGAATGTATGTATAAAAAATGGAATTAATAAAAATTTCTTTTAAAAAGCTTGATACCGAATGAAAATTACACTAAAAAAAGTATCAGTCATTCCGAAATAAATAATATTAATTAAAAATTTATGCAAATTATTTTATTCAAAATTCTGCGGTACATTTCTATTTTTGTTGTTTACTTTTGTTCATTTTTCTTCTCTATTTCCAAATGCCTGTAATTTCAAATTATAAAATCGAAACCGATTCACACGTAGTTGTTTGGCGAATGGGGGAGGAGGATGCGATATTGAAAAAGGAATTGTCCGTATCAAACGAAGAAGAAAAAGAACTCTCGGAATTCTCACCGAAACGACAAATCGAATGGATAATGGCGCGGTATTTAATAAAACAATTCACCGGAAAAAAATATGAAAAAGACACACACGGAAAACCGCATTTAATCGGCTGCGATTTACACATTTCTATTTCACATTCACGCGATTTATTAGCCGTCGCGGTTTCAAAAAATTATATCGGCATTGATATTCAATATCAGACAGAACGGTTGAAAAAAATGGCGTGGCGTGTGCTGAATGAAGAAAAACTCCGGCAACTCGACAACACAAATGAATTGTTGCATCTGCATATTTATTGGGGAGCGAAAGAGGCAATGTACAAAGCGCATGGAAAACGCGATTTGCATTTTAAAAATAATATCCTAATAAAACCGTTTTCAAAAATACCAACTGAAATCGGTTTACAATTTGTCACCACCGGCTCGGTGATAAAAAATACTTTTCAAAAAAATTTTCAAATTTATTTTAACTGTCTTGATGAATATGTTTTGGTTATCGCAACAGAAAAAGAATAATTACGATTTTGGATTTTGGATTTTCGATTTTGGATTTTTGAAATTATTTTTTAGGAATTATTTTTTAGATTTTTTTTTTCAGAAAATCATTTCTAAAAAAAATAATTTCAATTATTTTTTACCACAAAAAATAATTTTTTTTTTATTTTTTTTAGCAATGATTTTTTTTTCCTGTCAACAAAAATCAAATTTGAATGAGAACGAGAAAAAAGAATTACCGCCGGATTTTGTCGCCTTCTACGCAAAATTTCACATCGATAGTATTTACCAGATAAATCATATTCAATTCCCATTGCCGGGATTTCCCAGTCAAGTGGATAGTATAGCCGGAAATTTTCAGTGGACTAAAGAAAATTGGCGGATGCACCGCTCAGAATTTTTTAAAGATTCTTTGTTCACCCGCAGTTTTGAAATGCCAATGCCGATTGTCGTCAATGAAACGGTGCTGATAAAAAGTACATCGGTTGGAACGTTTCGCCGTTTTTTTAAACGCGACAACGATTGGTATCTTATTTTTTATTCGGACATGAATAAAATTCAATGATGATAGAAATTTCTCGCAAAGTCGCAAAGAGAAAAAAATCTTATCAACTTTACGACTTTATGAGAAATTTTTCCGAGACCAAGCAGCATTTTAAGAAGCCGTTGCATCTTATAGTTACGTGATACCAACTTTCCAATATTCAACAAGTTTAACAAGTGACAATTCAACGAACTAACTAATCAACTAAACATGATCAAGAAAATAATTTTATTTGCCCTTATTTGTGTTTTAACCGGCGGTGCTTACGGTGTTTATTTATGGAATAAACCGCACACCACTATCGGCAAGCCTAAATTTGCACTTTCTGCTCAAGAATTATCGGCTGCGTTTGCCAATAACGAAGCCGAAGCCATGAAAAAGTATGTCGGCAGCGATGATAATATTGTAGAAGTTTCCGGTGTTATTACTTCTATTCAAAATGATACTTCCGGTATTTCATTTAATTTAAAAACAGACAATCCAATGCTTGGCGTGAATTGTATGCTCGATAAGTTTACAAAACAACCGCGCACCGATTTTAAAGTCGGTGATGTTGTTTTGTTGAAAGGTATCTGCACCGGCAAATTAATGGACGTGAACATGGATAGATGTGTGATGGAATATTAATTTAGTTGACAATTGAGTGTTGCCAATAGTTAACTTATTGCTTTAAGTTGTTAAAAACATGGCAGCAGCACTTGTGAAGAGCAACATAAAACCTTTTTCCAAGTGAGGTATTTTCGCGAATCAAAAACCAGCCTTTAAATATAAAGTATAAAGCTATTTGATGCTCAGACAAACTGTCAACGATCAATTGTCAACTGTCAATTAAATAAACTATGAATACAAACGAAAAAGTTTCAAATTTTAATAAAGGTAGAAGCGTGGAGATGTTGCGCTATAAATATGCGGCGATGAGTCAAAGTGCTTTTAGTTTTTATCGCGGCACGGCACATTTATTTTATCAAGATATGCCTGCGGATGCGCCGATACTTAATGCACCACCGGTTTGGATTTGCGGCGATTTACATCTCGAAAATTTCGGCAGTTACAAAGGTGATAACCGTGTGGCATATTTTGATGTTAATGATTTTGATGAATCATCGCTCGCTTCCGCGCTGCTTGATCCGGCGCGATTGATGACGAGTATTTATGTGGCTTCCGATTTTTTGCGCATCAATAAACAGGAACGTGATCAACTTTCAAAAAAGTTTTTGGATAGTTATGCCGACACACTTTCCAAAGGTTATATCCGATATTTGGAACAAGAAAGTTCAAAAGGTATTATTAAGGATTTTTTAAAAACGGTAGCGTTGCGCAAATTTTCCGATTTTATTGCCGGCAGAGTTGAAAATAAAAAAGATAAAACAAAACTCATCATAGACAATAAAACGACGATGAGCGTGCCCAAAGAAATAAAAAAGCAAGTAGCCGCCGCGATGGAAGAATGGGGCGATAAAACAGAACATCCTAAATATTATAAAATTAAAGACATAGCGTACCGCATTGCCGGTACCGGCAGTTTGGGCATCGAGCGGTATATTTTATTGATGGGCGGAAACGGAAAAAACGATAATTTTTTACTCGATGTGAAAGAAGCGCGTCCTTCCGTAGTAGAAACTTTTTTAAAAACGCCGATTTATCCGCACTTTGAGTCGCAAGCAGAGCGTGTTATAGAATTGGAAAAACGAATTCAACCCGTGCCGCCGGCTTTATTGAGTACGATTAATTTTAACAAAAAAAGTTTTGTTATTAGAGAATTGCAACCAACATCAGATAAAATAAATTTGAGTTTACTTGCCGATAAAATCAAGAAATTGACGCAACTTCTTGAACCGATGGCGCAAACTTTGGCGTGGGGTCAATTGCGCAGTGGCGGCAGACAAGGTTCGTCCGTCGCAGATACTTTAATAGCTTTCGGAAAAAATAAAAATGATTGGGAAAATCACGTACTTGATTTTGCAAAAAACTATTCCGAAAAAGTAAAATCGGATTATAAAAATTATGTTGTCGCGTATAAACAAAAGTTTTTTGATTAAATAAAAAAACTCCCGGACTACATCTTTTAGCGAAGCCTCACAGCCCGAGAGTAATGTTCAGTAATTAAACCAAGATTTATTCACCATAGCCTACACGACAAATTTGTCAAAAAGGTTACAAGATTTTAACTAAAGATGAAACCAGTTTACATGATTTTCTCACTTTGTACACTCTGTGCTTTAACGTTTTCGTTTCATGCTTCCGGTCCGCCGGTAGGCGTAACGGGTGCGCCCGGCGAACTCACTTGCAGCACAACACCCGGATGTCATTTCGGCGGTACTTTCACCGGCACTATTGATATTACCGGTTTGCCGGCAACGGTAGTAGCCAATACGGTTTATACAATTACTTTTACGGTCAACAGTGCCACCGCAGTAAAAGGCGGATTTGAACTCACGTGTTTAGATAAATTAAACGCTGCTTGCGGTACGCTAACCGCCGGAACAGGACAAAGTGTAGATGCTACCACACCCAGACAATATGTAGCTCATACTTCTCCAAAAGTTTATGCGAGCGGTTCTGTTGCTTGGACTTTCACCTGGAAAGCACCGGCAACTTTAGCATCCGGTCCAATAACGTTTTACGGTGCTTCTAATCTGACAAACGGTAACGGCGGTATGTCGGGCGACAATGCCATTACCATTGCAAAACAAGTTGCTTTCTCAACTATTTCTCCGACTGCAGACTTAGTTACAGAAGACCGGATAACACTTTCGCCAAACCCGACATCTCAAATAATGACGGTTCAGTTTCAACAAAATAATGTGACTGCACGTTTATCTCTTATTGATTTGTCCGGTAAAAATGTTTTGCAACAAAATGTGAGCAATAATACAAATATTAATGTGGCAGATTTGGCACGCGGTATTTATTTTGCGCGTTTTGTTATCGGTGATAATACGGTAGTAAAAAAAATTGAGTTAAATTAATCGGGATATTTGGGACATACTGACATTGGAAAATTTATTGTACATTGTCAGTAAGTTCAATGTCAGTAAGTTCAATGTCCATCATCTAATAAAACTAATGAATAAAATCTTACTTCTTGTCGCGCTCATTTTCTTATCTGCGCCGATAATTGCGCAAAAACCGGGGGAGAGCATGATTGATCAAATCGGAACCGAAGATAAAAACGCGATTGAATACGTGAAATACAGTTTCAAAACAGATCGCGTCATCAATTTACATTCACTCGAAACAACAGCAAAGGGCGTAATGGATGTTAAAATTTCGCACAGGTTCGGTGTGATTGACAATAATTTTTATGATCTTTTTGGTTTAGATAATGCCACACAACGCATCGGTTTCGATTTCGGTTTAACTGATAACCTCTCTGTGGGTATCAATAGAAACAGCGTTCAAAAAGCATACGATGCTTTTGTGAGTTATAAATTTTTACGTCAAAGTACAGGCGCACGAGAAATGCCAATTACTGCGATTTTTTTATCGAGTATCGCGGTACAAACACAAGCCTTCTCTGACCCGACGCGTGTAAATTATTTTTCTTCGCGTTTGTTTTATACTAATCAACTCATAATCGGACGAAAATTTGATAATACTTTTAGTTTGGAATTAGTGCCGACGGTTGTACACAGAAATTTAGTAGCAACGACGACCGAAAAAAATACAGTTTTAGCGATGGGTATTGGCGGACGTGTGCGTCTCAACAAACGCTTAACGCTCAATGCCGAATATGTTTACGTTTTGCCGAACCAATTGGATCCTCAATATAAAAATTCGCTTTCAGTCGGTTTAGACATTGAAACAGGCGGACACGTTTTTCAATTACATTTTACAAACTCGCCTTCCATGTCGGAATACGCTTACGTCACGCAAACACCGGCAGATTGGGGTGCGCAAGCAGTTCGATTCGGTTTTAATGTCTCTCGCGTGTTTACACTTTGGGGCAAAAAACCGGAAAAGAATTAAGTGTCAAGGGTTTTTTAGAAAAGAATTTTTATTTTTTTTATAAAATAACGCGCCGTGTATCTTCTTCAAAAAAAGATACGCGGCGTTTTTGTTGTTCGAGAAATAAAACTAATGAAAAAGTTAAAAGAACCCAAAAAATAAAAATATTTTTATTAAAAAATTATAAAAAATAAAAAAATATATTTTTATTTGTACCGGAATTTTACTTGAAATTAAGAACGAACCAATCAATATTTTTCGCAAGCACACTTTAACTGAACAATTTTCTAACAAACTTAAAATCTAAATTTATTTTATTTCTCAATCTTACCTACTGAAACTTAAACGTGTCATGCCGCAACGGTATCGCCTTGTTTAATAAAACAAACAAAAAATCACTTACACTTTTACCAATACTTTCAAGATGAAAAGATTGATTATACCTCTATGTCTTTGTCTTTGCTATGGAAAAATAATTGGACAAACTTTTATGTTAGGTACTGATGTAGGTGGCGGTTCGAGTTACACTTATACTAACTACACGATGACTTATCAATCCAATAAAAATTTCTATCAACAAATAGTTACTGAAAATTTTGCTACAACGAGTGGCAGTAGGAAATGGGAATTTAATGCGGACAGTTATTTTAGTACTTGGCGTTCAAGTGGCGGAGAAACTCTGAGCGGCTACAATGCAGTTATACCACCGTCAAGTTCGGGTGCCTCAGCTTATTTTAGAGCAAGTTCAGGTGGATCAACTGCTAAAATGCCGGCAACTATAAACGGTGCAAAATATTATTTCAGAATCGCAGGTATTGCCGGACAAAACAATTATGTAAGTCAAAACATGATTGTAATGGAAGCTAACTTTACTCCCAATACCTTATCAAGTGCAAGTCACACAGTCGGCACTAATACAGTTTCACTAGGAACGCCGCTCAGTTTAGGAGAATATTTGTATGTCCGTTATTCAACGACTTCAAATTTTGCAAGTTCTAATATTTCACTGGTGAGTACTTCCGGCACGGCAGGTACTTTTACTGTAGGCAATTGTGGTGGAATAGTTTACTATTATTTTTATACTTCCACCGTTACGCCGGCAAATATAAATGCGGCAGTAACAACAATGGGACAAAATGCGCACGATTTTGTTGCTTTGAACTATTTGAATAATGGTGGCAGTAATTATTCCGTAACGTTATCAAATCCGACACCAACCATTTCAGGGAGTACTTCCGTTTGCGGCGGTGTAAATATTACATTAACTGGAACCCCAACTGTTGCAAGTGGTTCAAGTTTTAACGGTGCTAACGCTTCAAATTATAGCTGGTCAAGTTCAAATACTGCAGCAGCTACTGTAAGTACTCCGGTGAGTACTGCCGTAACTGTAACCGGAACTACCGCCGGTGGCTCGACGATGATAACTTATACTATTAAAGATAATTTCGGATGCAGTGGTTCAGGTACTTATGCTATTACTGCAAATCCCAAACCTGTAATTGTAAGTGCTATACCGGCAGGAACGACATGTAGTCATTACCCGGCTACTATTAATTTAACGGGATTAACACCAAACAGCACATTCAGTATGTATTATCGTGTTTTTTCTTATGGCAGTACACAAGTTGCTACAGGAATAACTTCAGACGCAAGTGGCAATGGTAATTTTCAAACGATAAATATACCAAGTAATGGTACAACCTCCGGATTAACGCCATACCAAGTATTTCTTGACTCCATAAAAAATTCTACAACTACCTGTCTTAATAATAATATTGGCATCAATCCACTACTTACAATAAATAGAGGACCGTTACCAACCATATCAGGGAGCAACAGTGTGTGTATGGGTAATACTTTGAGTTTAACCGGTACACCCAATATTCAAACGGGTTCTTTTAGTTCATCTTCATGGACAAGTTCAAACACGGGTATAGCAACAGTAAACAGCAGCGGGTTAGTTACAACGGTAGCTGCGGGCAACAGCATTATTTCGTTCAAGGTAATTGACAGTCATAATTGCGACAGTACAGCAACCAGAAATATTACTGTCAATGCCAATCCCACCGTTTCAATTGCCGCGACGGAAAGTTCATGTACCAACAATGACAATAAAGTTTTATCCGGCGCAAGCGTGAGTTTAACGGCATCAGGTTCCGGGGGTTCCGGTACTTATTCAACTTATACTTGGGATAATTCTTTGGGAACAGGTGCAATAAAAACGCCGATAGTAACTGCGACAACAACTTACAATGTAACAGTAACAGACAGCAACGGTTGCACGGGAACAAATTCAAAAACGGAAACATTAATTACTTCGCCTACTGTTTCAATCGCCGCTACCGAAAGTTCATGTACCGCCAATGACAATAAAGTTTTATCCGGCGCAAGCGTGAGTTTAACGGCATCCGGTTCCGGCGGTTCAGGTACTTATTCAACTTATACTTGGGATAATTCTTTGGGAACGGGTGCAACAAAAACACCAATGGTTTCGGCAACAACAACTTACAACGTAACGGTGACAGACAGCGACGGCTGCACGGGAACCAATGCACAAACGGAAACATTAATTACCGTGCCTACCGTTTCAATTGCCACGACGGAAAATTCATGTACCGCCAATGACAATAAAGTTTTGTCCGGTGCGACGGTGAGTTTGATGGCATCCGGTTCGGGTGGTTCCGGTACTTATTCAAGTTATACTTGGGATAATTCTTTAGGAACAGGTACAACAAAAACACCAACGGTTTCGGCAACAACAACATACAACGTAACGGTGACGGACAGCAACGGCTGCATGGGAACCAATGCACAAACGGAAATTTTAATCACCGCTCCAAGTTTTTCTAATACTAAAATTGACGACCCTTGCCAAATTGGTGTCGGTTCAATAACAGTTACGCTGACAGGCGGAACACCGACTTATACAATCGCAGCTTGCGGCACAACCATTTCGCCAAGTCCTACACTCGGATCTTATGTAACAGTAACAGGTAGTCCGACAACTATTGCATCAAGTGGCGGGTCTAAAACATTTTCAAATTTACAAGGTAATGCGACCTATAAATTCACTGTAACGGATACGAATGGCTGCGCTGCTCAATAATAGAACGTGGCATATAAAATCATATAAAATCAATCTTATAATTTATCACTTTTTTACTCAAACAATTCTATTATGTTTAAAAAAATCTCACTCATCTTACTTGTTGCAACCTTTATAGGTTTTGCGATAAAAACACAAGCACAAACTTGTTCCGGCAGTTTAACTGTTACGCTGACAGGTTCTGCAAGCGGCACGGCAACAACTGCCCCAACCGGCAGTGCTTCACAAACTTTTTGTGCCGGTTCAAAAGTCAGTGACTTGGTTGCAACCGGAACAGCTATTCAATGGTATGCGGCGGCAACCGGCGGTTCGGCGCTTGCTACAACCACTGTATTGACTAACGGTACACATTACTACGCCAGTCAAACACCGTTAGGTGCATGCGAAAGTGTCGGACGTTTAGATGTTACTGCAACAGTAACACCACTTCCGGCAGTAGCATTAACAACTGGTACAGCTGTGCAAACTGTTTGTACTAATGTAGCAGTTACAAATATTACTTACACCGTTACAAATGCAACAGGCGCAACTGTATCAGGTTTACCTACGGGTGTATCGGGCTTTTATTCCGGAGGTATATTAACAATTTCGGGGACGCCTACTGCATCCGGTTCATTTAATTATACGGTGACAACAACCGGCGGATGTTCTCCGGCAGCCACTGCAACCGGTTCAATTACGGTGACACCGCTTCCTAGCGTGACATTAAGTTCAACAACTGGTACAGATGCTCAAACTGTTTGTAAGAACATAGCGATTACAAATATTACATATACGGTTCCAAATGTAACAGGTGCAACGGTATCAGGTTTACCTACAGGTGTAACAGGCGTATATTCCGCAGGTTTAGTAACAATTTCGGGAACTCCTACTGTATCCGGTTCATTTAATTATACGGTGACAACAACGGGCGGATGTTCGCCGGCAGCAACTGTAGCGGGTTCAATTACGGTGACGGCAACGCCAACATTAATATTAAGTTCGGCAGCCGGTACAGATGCACAAACAGTTTGTAAAAATGTAGCGGTTATAAATATCACTTACGCTATTACAAATGCAACAGGCGCAACAGTGACAGGTTTACCGTCGGGTGTAACGGGTGCTTTTAGCGCCGGTATATTCACAATTTCAGGCACGCCAACGGCATCGGGTACGTTTAATTATACAGTAACAACTTCCGGCGGATGTTCTCCGGCAGCAACTGCAACCGGTTCAATTACGGTGACGGCAACGCCAACGATTGCATTGAGTTCGGCAGTCGGTACAGATGCGCAAATAGTTTGTAAAAATGTCGCTGCGACTAATATTACTTATGCCGTTACAAATGCGACGGGTGCCACTGTCACGGGTTTACCGTCGGGTGTGACGGGTGCTTTTAGTGCCGGTATATTCACAATTTCAGGCACGCCGACGGCATCGGGTACGTTTAGCTATACAGTAACAACTTCCGGCGGATGTTCTCCTGCTGCAACTGCAACCGGTTCAATTACGGTGACGGCAACGCCGACATTAGCATTGAGTTCGGCAGTCGGTACAGACGCTCAAACAGTTTGTAAAAATGTAGCGGTTACAAATATCACTTACGCTGTTACAAATGCAACAGGCGCAACAGTGACAGGTTTGCCGACAGGTGTAACGGGTTCATATTCCGTAGGGGTTGTAACAATTTCGGGAACGCCGACAGTATCAGGTGCGTTTACTTATACGGTGACGACAACGGGCGGATGTTCTCCTGCTGCAACTGCAACCGGTTCAATTACGGTAACGGCAACGCCGACATTAGCATTAAGTTCGGCAGCCGGTACAGATGCGCAAACTGTTTGTAATAATATCGCTGTTACAAATATCACTTACAGTGTTACAAATGCAATAAGCGCAACGGTATCAGGTTTGCCGACGGGCGTAACGGGTTCATATTCCGGAGGCGTTGTAACAATTTCAGGAACACCGACAGCAGCCGGTACGTTTACTTATACGGTGACAACAACGGGCGGATGTTCGCCTGCAGCCACTGCAACCGGTTCAATTACAGTTAATCCTGCTATTGTAGCCGCCACGTGTACGCCGGTTCAAGATGCGTGTCAATTGAGTCAAGGGCAAATAAAATTACAAGTTTCAGCCGGTACCGCACCTTATACAATATCTGCAACGAGCAAAACAGTAGCACCGAGTCCAACGCCGGGAATAATCACACCTTTAACTGCACCTTCGGCAGATACAACAACTGATTCTGGTTATAGCGATTATTTATTTACAGGTTTGCCCGGTAATGCAGTGTATAAATTTAAAGTGGTAGATAGTAAAGGTTGTTCAATTGGCGGAACGGACTAATTAAAATTAAGAATTAAGCCTGCGAGGTCCATAAAGCCTCGCAGGTTAATTAAATATCAATTCATGAAACGTTTTTTATGCTTTCTGATAATTGTTCTTGAAGTTTTTTTTCTGATGAAACTCAACGCGCAGTGTTCAGGCGCTTTAACAATTAATCTTACAGGTACAAATACCGGTGGTATTACAACACCTGCCAACAGCGGCGGCAATAAAATCAGTCAAACCGGCAATTTTACGATGACAGCTAATATGCCGGCAAGCGGAGAAACCGGGACTTGGTCAATAGTTACAACGACTTCAACGACAACACCTGTTATCAATGATATTTATTCGCCGACTACGACTGTTACAGGTTTGAGTAATTTAAAAACCGCGACTTTGCGTTGGACAATTACCAACGGTACGTGTACAACCACTTCCGATTTAATTTTAAGAACTGATTATGCGTTACCCGTAGAGTTGTTACAATTCACGGCGCAAAAACAAAATCAAACTGTTTTATTAAATTGGATAACGGCTTCGGAAAAAGATGACAGTAAATTTATTGTCGAGCATTCTTCGGACGGCATAATTTTTTTGCCAATCGGAGAAATAAAAGGTGCCGGAAATTTACTCACCGAGTATAAATATGCACATATTGATAAAACACCTAATAACGGTATCAACTATTATCGTCTACGCACCGTTGATTTTTCCGGGCAATTCACTTTGAGTAATATTATTTCTATTGATTTTTTATCGAAAAAAGCAGTGATTATTTATCCGAATCCGGTGACAGATATTTTAAATATTAACCTCACCACAGATACCGAAGGTAAAATATCTTACGACGTGATAAATAATGCCGGACAAAGCGTGATTTTCAAATCTTTGGTGTTAAAAAGCGGCTCAAACTTATTGGACTTAAATTTATCGGATTTGCCGAGCGGTATTTATTATTTGCGGTTCGAAGAAAAATTCGACGTTGCTCCCATTCGATTTATTAAAAACTAAGTACTAATTGTTATTAAAAATAATCTCACAAAGTCGCTAAGAAAATCAAACACCTTAGCGCTTTGCAGATTTGCGAGACTTTTTTTTGATTTTCATCGCATTTTTTGTGCTATTCATCTAAAAAACAGATGAATAAAAATGTCAATCTGCATCTTTGATGTACAATTGCCCTTTATATTTACACTTTGTTTTGATTTAGTTTGAATTAAAAGTTACCGGCAATGAAAATTGATCATGCACTCGTCTTGCGTTTAGAAGAATTATCGCGTTTAGAACTCAGTACGCAAGAACGCGACAAACTGCGCACCAGTTTGAATGATATTTTAGTAATGGTAGAAAAGCTGAATGAACTGAATACCGACGGCGTTGAACCACTCGTATATATCAATGAAGAAACTAACAGTCGTTTGCGTGCCGACGAAGTATGGAATGAAGTTTCAACGGCTAAAGCCTTGAAAAATGCGCCCGATAAAAACGAAAATTATTTTAGAGTACCTAAAGTGATTGATCTTTAACAGTTGTTAGTTGTCAGTGGCTTAAGCGAAATTAACAACTAAGACTAACAAATGACAATAACAACAAACGACTAACAATTAACAACTAATGATTCCTGTTATTG
>JAYTIA010000116.1:0-6094 GCA_043732145.1 Saprospiraceae bacterium | reverse complement strand
TTTGCAACATCGGTAAAAGATAAATTGCCATTATTGTGAAAACAAAAATTCGGTAATGGTTCACTCGGAATGGCATCAATTAATGCTTTAAAATTTACGGTGCTGTCGTTACCGATGACGGCTTTTTTAGTTTGATCGCTCGCCGCAAATTGAATAAAATCTTGGTCGGTTAAATCTTTATAAATACCGTTGGCGACAAACAAATCTTTTTTTCCGTCGTTGTCGAAATCCGTAATCAAAGCACCCCAACTCCAATCCGTAGCTCCGACACCGGCGAGAAACGCTACTTCGCTGAACATCCCGTTATGATTATTTATCTGCAAACAATTGTGCGTGAATTGCGGAAAAAATCCGTAAGACGTGTTCAAAATGTATCTGTTCCAAGAATCGAAAGTCGTTTTAGTTTTTAAACGTTGGTCTGTTGCCGGCAACATTTCTGTGTTAAAAATATCCGGATAGCCGTCATTATTAATGTCTGCCAAATCGGAACCCATCGAAGCGGCACTCATGTGCATGAGTTGTTCGGTCGCCACTTCTTTAAATTTTCCGTTGTGTTGATTGATATATAGATAATCTTGCTCAAAAAAATCATTACACACATAAATATCATCCCACCCATCGCGATCAACATCACCGACGGTTACACCCAAACCGAATGCTTGTACGCTGCCGTAAATTCCGGCTTCGGCACTCACATCATGAAATTTTCCGTTATCGTTTCTGTAAAGTTTATGTCCGCCTTTTACGTCGCGGGTATTGCGTAAATTATTTTGAAGGTTGAATGAACCGATAGCTTTATAAGAATTATTCAAAACATAACAATCGAGGTCGCCGTCGTGATCGTAATCAAAGAAAACGGCGTGTGTCGAAAATCCGCCATCAACCAGACCATATTCTGCTGCGCGTTCAGTGAAAGTACCGTCGTGATTATTGATAAAAAGTTCATTGCCTCTGCTGTCTCCTTTCACGTCACCGGAGTTACAAACATAAATATCGAGCCAACCGTCACCGTTCACATCCGCCATCGTACAACCTGTTGACCATGCTTTTGTGCCGGCAACACCGGCTTTTGCCGTGACATCTTCAAATTTAAAATTGCCCTTGTTGAGGTACAATTTATTGTGGTTCATGTTGGAAGTCATGTAAATATCCGGCAAACCATCGTTGTTGAAGTCGCCGACCGCCACACCGCCGCCGTTGTAAAAATTGCGATACTTATAAATATTAAAATCCGGATCATATTTTAAATCGTTTCTGAAATCAATCCCGGTTTCACTCGCTTTCATGCGTGTGAAAAGCGGTTTGTTGATATTTGAAATATTATTGGCAGTTTCTTTCGTGTCGTGACAAGAGAAAAATAGGAGAGAGAAAAATAAAAGGAATATCGTTTTTTTAATCATTGTAGAGACGTTGCACTGCAACGTCTTCCATCAAGAGCGTTGCGCTAACAAAGCGCAAAGAAACGACATTTTAAACAATTTAAGATTTTGATATGGGTTTGTGATTCAGAAACCAATAAAACAATTTTCATTTTCCCATATCCTGCCATGCCAAAACACCGCCCAACATATTTCGAACGTGCGTAAAACCCATCATGGCGAGTAACTGTTTCGCTTGTCCGGAACGCGCACCACTGCGACAATGAACAATAATTTCTTTTTCTTTCATATCTGCTAATTCATTATCGGCAGCAGCCATAATATTGCCGAGCGGAATGAGTTGTGCGCCGATATTATATTCCGCGTGCTCATGCGGTTCGCGTACATCAATGAAAATGAAATCATTGTCGCCAGCATCAAGGCGTTTTTTTAATTCTTGAACTGTTATATCTGTCATAATTATTTTGGATTTTTATTATAGACAATAGACAATAGACGATGGACCATAGAAAAATTATTCTATCGTCCATTGTCCATCGTCTATTGTCCCATTTTTGTTTCAAAATTATTTTTTTTGAATTTTTCTAAGCGTTTATAATCCGTTAAATCGGGCATCGAAGGAACAATACTAATATACCCGTTCTGTAAAGCCCAAACGTCAGTATCTGTTGCATCCGGTTCTAAATTACAAAATTCGCCTGTCAACCAAAAATAAGGACGATTTGCCGGATCGCGCCCTTCTCTAAAATGTTCTTTGTAAATGGCGTGTGCTTGTCTGCACAATTTTACGCCTTTTATTTCACCATATTTTAATTTCGGAATATTAACATTAAATAACAAATTTTTATCCGTTTGTTCCAATACATATCGCGCAATTTTTTCAATATACGGGCGAGCGTGCGTAAAATCTGCTTCAAAAGAATAATCCATTAAAGAAAAACCTACGGAAGGAATATCTTCAAAACTTGCTTCCATTGCTGCTGCCATCGTACCGGAATAAATAATATTAATACTCGAATTGGAACCGTGATTGACACCTGACACGCATAAATCTATTGTGCGTCCTTTTAAAATAACGTGTTTCGCCATCTTAACGCAATCAACCGGTGTACCTGTACACGAATACGCTTCTATATCTTTAAAAATTTTCGTGTCGCGGTTGTAGCGCAAAATTTCGCTAATCGTCAGTGCATGACCTTTACCGGATTGCGGCGTATCCGGAGACACAACCACGACCTCGCCGAGGTGTTGAACACTTTCGACTAACGCACTGATGCCCGGTGCAAAAATACCATCGTCGTTAACAACTAAAATTAAAGGCTTTGACATTTTGGATTTTGGATTTTAGATTTTGAATTTTAGATTTTGAATTTATAATTACGTTTAGGTGAAAAAAGGATTTCAAAATGAAAATTTTTAAATAGAAATCGTAAATCGTAAATCGTAAATCGTAAATTTGACGGCGCAAAAGTAAATCAATTTACAACAAAGATTACAAAGTGGATTATAAAGAAATTATTAAGACGATAAAAAAACGTGAAACGCAGCCTGTTTACTTCTTACACGGCGAAGAACCGTACTTTATTGATAAAATCACGGACGCGATTGAAAATGATATTTTGAATGAAACGGAACGCGCTTTCAATCAAACCGTAATTTACGGCAAAGATGTACGCGATGTGCAGCAAATAATTGACGTGGCGATGCGCTTTCCCATGATGTCGGAAAGACAGGTAATAGTTGTAAAAGAAGCACAAGAATTAGATTTTTTGAAACGCACCGGCGAGAACGATGCACTTAAACGTTTGCAAAATTATATCGAACACGCACCTAAAAGTACGGTTTTGTGTTTCGCGCATAAACATAAAAAATTAGATGGACGCTCTGCCTTTGCTAAATCATTAACGAAACACGCGCTTATTTTTGAATCGAAACCGCTGTACGACAATCAATTGCCGGATTTTATTCGAGGCATTTTACTAGATGCTAAATTGGAAATTGCACCCGACGCACTCAATGTTTTGATTGAATATTTGGGAGCCGACATCAGTAAATTGGTAAATGAAATTGAAAAATTGCGTATCAATTTAAATGCCGCCGGTACAAAAAAGATTGAAACGGCGCATATTGAAAAATACATCGGTATCAGTCGCGAGTACAATATTTTTGAATTGCAAAATGCACTCGGTAATAAAAACGCGACGCAAGCCTTTAAAATTATTCATTATTTTTCGGAAAATCCGAAAGATGCACCACTTGTGATGCTCATCAGCAGTTTGTACGGTTATTTTTCTAAACTTTATCAACTCGCGTTTATAAAAAACTTTTCTCCGACCGACCAAGTTAAAACGCTCGGCTTGCGTTCCGAATGGTTTTTAAAAGATTACAACAAAGCGTTGAATTATTATCCTTTGCACCAATTAGAAAAAGTGATGAGCGTTTTGAAAGAATACGATTTAAAATCGAAAGGTATTAATGTCGCATCGGTAGATGAAAAAGCGTTTATGGAGGAGATGGTTTATAAGATTTTACACACTTAAAAGAAAGAATAAAAAAATCATTACCGAATTGTAATGTGCTTTTTTAATTTTTTTATATCTTCGTTCATCAGAAATTAATTCATCGAAAACTTTTATGAAGACCTACTACACGTTTTTATTTTTCGCTTTTTTTAGCTTTAAACTTTCGGCACAAACACAAACCGACGATTTACTCGTCAACATTTTGAAAAAATCCGGCAAATTTGATTCTATTCTCGCGCATCCTGAAGTCAATCGCGTTCAGATACTCTATACGCAAATCGACAGGGATAAAAAAAACAATCCGAAGTTTAAGTCATTTGCCTATCGGTTGAACAAAGACGAATATTTTTATCCGGCATCCACCGTAAAATTGCCGGCGTGTTTGTTGGCACTCGAAAAAATAGATGATTTGAATCGTGCCGCAGACGCGAAGCATCGCCTGTCTACGAGAAATATAATGATAACCGATTCTGCTTTTTCGGGACAAACTGCTGTTTATGCCGACACAACTAATTTAACCGGCAACGGTTTTCCGATGATTGAACACTACATCAAAAAAATTCTTTTGGTGAGCGATAACGATGCTTTCAATCGTTTATATGAATTTATCGGACAAGAGCCTTTCAATAATAATTTAAAGCAACACGGTTTAGAAAATATGCGCATCACGCACCGTTTGTCGGTGCCGTTGTCAATTGAGCAAAACCAAAATACCAATCCGATAAAATTTTATGATTATCAAGACGCGCAAAACTTGGCGATGCGTTTTCGAGTGAAAGCCATATATAGAACCGCTTTTAATAAATTACTTATCAAAGAATTAAAACCAATTTATGAACAACCGTTAGTAACGAGTAAAACAAAATACAGTTCTTTGACACCCATAAAATTAGGTCTCGGAGAAATGAACGATGCAGGGAAAATAAATTACGTGCCGAAAGATTTTTCAACCAAAAATTGTTACCCGATTGCTGACCAACAACAAGTTTTGCGCACACTGCTTTTTCCGGAAACTATAGATAGTAAAAAACGTTTCAGATTGACCGACGATGATTATAAATTGGTGTATAAATATATGTCGCAACTGCCGACGGAAACATCTTCACCGCCCTATAAAACAGATACGGCGATGTACGATAGTTATTGCAAATTTTTGATGTTCGGCGACAACAAAAAACCGATGCCGAAAAATATCCGTATTTTCAACAAAGTCGGCGATGCTTACGGTTTTCTGATTGATAATGCATACATTATTGACACTGAAAAGGGTGTAGAGTTTTTACTCTCCACGATTATTTATTGCAATGCGGACGGGATTTTTAACGACGATAAATATGATTATGAAACAGTAGGCTATTCATTCATGGCAAATATCGGCAAAACGATTTACGATTTTGAATGTCAACGCACAAAAAAAATAAAACCGGATTTATCGAAGTTTAAGATTGATTATGATAAATGACGCAGCATAAATATTTTTTGAAAATTAAATCAAAAAAATCTTTTAATCTTTTAATCTTGGTTTACTTTTACGGGCTTAATTTATAATTGGGGGATTAGCTCATCCGGCTAGAGCGTTTGCATGGCATGCAAAAGGTGATCGGTTCAAGTCCGATATTCTCCACTTTTTTTATTTTCCTTCTCGAATTTTCTTCTCAATATTCGTTGTAGAATAACCCGCTACAAACGGTAAACTTTTGACTTCGCCACCGTTTGCTAAAACAAAATCGGAGCCGACGATTTGTGCCGGTTGCCAATCTCCGCCTTTTACTAAAATATCCGGATTTATTTTTTTTATGAGTTCGAGCGGTGTATCATCACCGTTGTCGCCAAAAACAACGACAGCATCAACAACTGTGAGTGCGGCTAATAAATGGAAGCGCGTGAAATCATCATTAATCGGACGGTGTGTGCCTTTTAATCTTTTAACAGATGCCGACGAATTTATACCGACAATGAGATAATCTCCCAAATTTTTTGCATCGGCGAGATAATGCACGTGTCCGTAATGCAGTATATCAAAGCAACCGTTAGTGAAAACAATTTTTTTGCCGCGTGTATGCCAACGTTTAGCTTTCGTTTCGGCTTGTGCCGGTGTGAGTAGTTTTTTTTCGATGTGCGTCCAAGCGTTCATTGATTGACACGAATTATATTTGATTAAAGCCCTTTGTAAAGACGTGCTAACGACAAAGG
>JAYTIA010000115.1:0-6111 GCA_043732145.1 Saprospiraceae bacterium | reverse complement strand
TCGGAATGGAAGTGAGCAGCAATACATAAAAAGCGGAATAATCGGCACCGGTTGATAAAAAAGAGGCGGCGGTATATTTGCCAAATTCTTTTATTTTTGATTCGAGTGCCGTTGAAAATCGGAAAATATTGTAATTGAAAAGTTTCGCGGCAAATTTATTTTCGTAAAAAGTCATTCAGAGTTTATTAATTTAAACTGCAAAATTACGCGCTGAATGAATATAAAACCTTTTTTTAAGATTAACGGAATGTGAATAAATTTTTTGTTATTCTTTGTCTGAATCAAGATTTGTAGAATTTTAGGATTATTGTGATTTTGATTTTAATTTTTTTGATTTTTTTAGTTGGATTTTAGTTTTCATTTGTTTCATTTTTTTTTATCTTTAATGGAATTTTCAATTGATTTTTAACCAATCACGCAATTTTCAATGAATACGCAGGAGTTTGACGATATAACTTATAAAATAAATGGTTGTGCTATGAAAGTTCACAATACATTAGGTAACGGGTTTCAAGAAATTATTTATCAACGGTGTTTAGCAATTGAATTAAAAAAAGCAGGAATAAGTTTCCTCAGAGAACAAGATCAAACTATTTTTTACGACGGAGAAGATGTCGGCTCGCGCAGAGCAGATTTTGTAGTTGAAGGAAAAATAATTGTAGAACTAAAAGCCATCATCAACTTAGAAGACGTGCATTTAGCCCAAGCAAAAAATTACGTCATTGCTTACGATTACCCAATCGGACTACTTATCAATTTCGGCGCTGTAAGTCTGCAATTCAAAAAAATATACAATCCAAAATATCGCACCATCGAAAGGAAATAAAAAACAAAAAAAAACCGTACAAACAAATTCCACCGGCTTCTTTGTCTGAATCAGGATTTGCGGGATTTCAGGATTATAAGGATTATTTTTGTCTGAATCAAGATTTGCAGGATTTTAGGATTATAAGGATTATTTTTGTCTGAATCAGGATTTGCGGGATTTTAGGATTATAAGGATTATTTTTGTCTGAATCAGGATTTGCAGAATTTTAGGATTATAAGGATTATTTTTGTCTGAATCAGAATTGGCGGGATTTTAGGATTATAAGGATTTTGAAAAAAAATCAAAAAAAATGCCGACAATCCCGGCAATCCTGATTCAGGATTATTTTTGTCTGAATCAGGATTTGCAGACTTTTAGGATTATAAGGATTTTGAAAAAAAATCAAAAAAAAATGCCGACAATCCCGACAATTCTAAAATCCCACCAATCCTAAAATCCCGCAAATCCTGATTCAGACAAATTATCTGCGAGCGGAATTTACCTCATATTAAATAATACAAACTCGCGCATCCTAAAAATCCTAAAATCCCGGCAATCCTGATTCAGACAATTGCCAAAAAAATTCGACGGCTTACGCCGTATTTATTGCCGCTCGTACATTCGCTTCGGCTTGTGTTGATGCGCTTTGTCGTCGTCCCTCCTCCTACGCCGCATCAACACCGCCTTCGCTCAATTTTTCTTTTTCTTCCTTTTGCTCAAAGTAAAGTCGGATAGACAAACCGTCTCACTGAAGGGCGGACGCCACACGAAAACCCAAATCGTAGTTGCGGTACGTTGGCGTGTCGCCGTAGCGATACGAGGCACGGCAGCCCTGCGGATAGTTGTTCCAGCCGCCGCCGCGATACACGCGATCAGACCCTTTTTCAGGACTAACCCAAAGTTTTTCGTCCGAAATATTTAAACTATCCGCATACCAATCAAAACACCATTCCCAAACATTGCCGGTCATATCCTTTAAATGCAATTCATTTTCTTTTTTTGTCGCTACCGAATGCGTTCGGCTGTTTGAATTTTCATAAGTCCACGCCACATTATTTAAAATCGAATCGCCACTGTATTCAAAGCCTCGCGTTTCATTGCCACCGCGTGCGGCAAATTCCCATTCCGGTTCGGTCGGTAAACGAAAACCTTGTGTTTGTTTAGGTGCGACAAGCCATTCAGACTGTTTATGTTGCGTCGAATCAATATCATAAAATTCTTTTTTATTTTTTCGGCGGCTTAACCAATTACTATAGGCAACAGCATCATACCAACTGACATTCACGGCGGGATTATCGCCGGCATATTGCCAACTCGGCGGTGAAATATAATTGTGCGTCGCTTTCGCAAACAGATTGTATTGCCAAAAAGTAGTTTCGGTTTTTGCGATATTGAAACTACTGACTTTGACTTCATGAGATATTGAATCGTTTGCATTTTTTCCACCGAATGCAAAAGTACCGCCTTCCACCGGCATCATTGTCGGGTAGTAACGGTTTTCAAAAAAAGTAAACAACTGAGGGTTGGCGTTTTTAATTGCAGTTTCTAAATCTTTTCTGTTTGCTGCGGCATTTATTTTCAAAAGTTGCAGCGTTTTTACGGCAGCTTCGAGTGTATCGGCTTCAGTATAAAAATAAGCGATTTCTAAAATTCGTTTAGTAATAGTATCTTTTTGACTTTCAACTTTAAAACCCAAAGCTGTTTGGCATTTTTCAAAAGCTGAATCATATTCAAGCCTCAAAATATATTGCTCAACGTCTTTTAAATAAATAGAAATAACACGTACATTAGCGGCTTGAGCATCGTCTAATGCGCGTTTCGTTTTTTCTTGTTCGGCAAGGGCATTAGCTTCTGCGGCTTTTGCTTTTTTAAAATTTTCCTCTGCTTTTTTCAAAGCATCGGTTGCAATCCCTTTTTGTTCTAACGCTAATTTATAATTTTTTTCCGCATCAATACGCGCCAATGTAGCTGAATCGGCATTGCGTTTCGCTTCAAATGAACTTTGTTGCGCCAATTGAAAATTTTTATCGGCTTCAACTTTTTGTAATACAGCTTTTTTTGTCGCATCGTTTGCTATTAATTTTTGTCGAAGAGCGATATACCCAAAAAAAGCCGACACCAAAAATAAAATACCCGATGCAATCGCCAAAGCCGTTGCCCGTCGCCGTCTTTTGCGTTCAATTTCCGCTTGCCGCTGCGCTTCCGCCAAAAGTTTTTCTTTTTCAATTTGTTCGCTTTTAATGCGTTCTTTTTCTTCAACGGCTCTGCGTTGTACTTTTGCTTTTTGTATCGGCGCGACGAGCGTATCGTGCGAAATTTCAAAACTAAACCCACCGACCGTATTTATTTCGCGGCGAATGAGGTACGTTTTTTCTAAATCCGTTAAAACTTTGTCCGTTAAACCCAACTTGTAAAATTGTCTGATCAATGCGCGACTGTCAATGCTCATCCGCCTGCCTTCGCCCGTAGCGGCATCATTGGCGAGCAAACCATCCTCCAAAACAAGCTGTGCCGCTTTCGATACAGTCGCGTCGAGTTCCGATAATTTTCGGCGGTAATAATTTTCGTACAAGTTTTTAAAATTCGGCAAATGTTCAACGCCTACATCGAGTAGTCCTTTGTTGTTGCTGTCCGTTACACCACCCTGTTCAACGGTTTTTTCAATTTCTTCACAAACGATTTGCAATTGAAACGCTTCAACGCCACGTGTTTGTTCGGAAGTTAATTCGTGTATGATGCGCGACATCGCGCTTTCGGTATATTCAAACGGCGGTGTCGAAAAAGTTTTATCATCAATGCGCGCCGGTTTTTCAATCGCCTCACGCGCTTGCGCCGGCGAAAGACTTTTGAGTTCGTAACGTTTGTGCAAAATAGTGGGCAAAGCATCTTTCAAACCGTCCATCAAACTCATGCGGTCGGCGCGAATAGAAAAAACAATTTTAATATTCATCGGCTCCGATAGGCGATTGAATTGTTCGTCCGTCAAAGTATCCGATTTATCGCGCAGCGATTGCGGAATATCCGTAAAAAGTAATTCCGCCAATTGCCAACGAAATGCTTCTTGTTGTTCGATAGGGTAAGAAAAGAATTCTTCAAACTGATCGAAAACTAAAACGATGCGCTGCGTTTGTTGCGTTTGTTTGCGTTTAAATGCCGCCCAAAGTGTATCGCTTTCGGAAGTTTTATCTAAAAAATTCCAATCACCCGCATTTTGAAATTTTTCGTCCAATTTAATTTTCAAAGTCTCCAAAGGCGCGAGTGAAGTTTGGGGCGAGAAATTTCCGAGACGTACTTCAATGGGCATGAAGCGCATTCTTTCTTGTTTCGAACTATCGGTCAGCAAAGGCATAATGCCGGCATTGAGCAACGATGATTTGCCGTAACCGGATTTACCGAACAGCACGACGAGTTTTTCAAGCTGAATGAGGTTGTACAATTTTTCTCTGTCCTCGTTTCTGCCGAAGAAAATATCTTGGTCGCTCGTTTTAAAAGGTTGCACACCGGGATAGCGGTATTTTTTATCAGCCATTGGGGAGAATTTTTGAAAAATCTAAAATAGCATAATTTATCTGACGGTGCGCAAGCGTGAGTTCGTTTTCACTCAATGCTCTTTTCGTCAAGTTTTTTTTGTACATGGCAAAATTCGCTTTCAACATAGTCAAAGCATTTTGGTCATTTTGACTGAATGTATGTTGATGCGCGTTCAAAACTTGTAATGCCAATTGCGTTTTATCCTCGCTAATATATCTTTCTACGCGCCGGTAGGGTGACAAATCCGGAAACTCGTTGTGTTGTTCTGCCGCATAAATCGCATAACGTTGGTGCAATTCATTAAAAAATTCATTCGTGATACCGAAATAATTGACATTGAATTGCTTTTTGAAAAACGATTCCGTTTCATCGTCTTTGAAATTCGGTTTTAATGTATAGTTTTTGTTTCTGTCGTCAAATTGATTTTCTTTCATATTCAGATAGCGAAACAAAAGTTGTGTGTACCATTTTTCGAGGCGCGTACCGAGAAAAATATACGTTTCCGCTTCATGTAAAACGGTGCGTACGATTTCAGGTACGTTTTCATCGTTGAGCAATTTTTTCAAATGGTCGAACAAATCTTCGTAATCTAAAACGAGCGATTCATAATGGTCAATGCTGCCGAAAAGATTATAGATGAGCGGAAAATCCGATGTCGGTTCAACAATTTCTTTAATTTTTTTATTCGGTCGCCAAGTAAAATAATCGAATTGCGGTTCTATGGCATTTTTTAAAAAAGCTTTTTCCAAACTTTTATCCGGATTGACGTTGACAATCATACGGAAAGGGATTTCTGTAATTTTTTGCAGCAAAGCGGCATCCGGTTGTAAATTTTTATAAAAATCTGCCGTATTTCTTTGCGCTTGACTTTTCGCACTTGGTTTTGTAAAAAGAAAAAAGCCATCTTGCGGATAAAAATAATCAATACCGTTTTGTCCGGCTGCCATCAATTTTTTGTATAAATCGAGATAAATCGTCGCTTCGGTATGCGGTAAAAAATCTTGTCCGATAAAAAGTACAGCGCGTTGGTCTGCGATGTCGCGGAGCATATCTTCCCAGTTAAGATTGTCCATCTGTTTGATTTTTTTGGAAAATTATTTTTTGCTGTATAAAAGTAAAAATATATTTTTGAAAGCCTCCAATTTTTTAAAAATATTTTTTGAAAAATGTTTTTTTATTTTTTACCGCCATAAAAAAAAGCAGCCCCGTTACCGGAGCCACTTCATATGTTGGTTTTGTTTTAATCTTGTTAGTTGGTTGGTTAGTTAGTTGGTTAGTTTGTTGGTTAGTTAGTTATAGAAAACACAATACTACTCAACTAACTAACCAACTAACTAACTAACAAACTAATCAACTAACTCCTATTTCTTCTGTCTCAAAGCCTGTACCGGTACACAAATAACATTAGGCGGACAACCTAAAGTAGAGCAACTTGCGCTTATTTTTGTCGTGAACACTTGTGACACACAAGAATATGTATCTAAATCGCGCACCGTTAAAGTATACGTACTCGCTCCATCAGAAGCAAAAACACCTGCACCACCAACAGTTACCGGTTGCCCGTAAGTTGTACCGCCCGTATTTAAAACGGTATTATTTAATACGACTTCATATTTGCCGCTTGCACCGCCGTTTGCACTCGAAGCTGTTACTGTTACTGTGAAATAATCGTCGCCTGCAATAGCTTGCGTACCGTTACCGTTACAAGCATTTTGTATCCAAGATGCCGTAATTTGACAAGCACAATTAGGTGCAGTAACGGGGAATGTAGC
>JAYTIA010000114.1:0-2282 GCA_043732145.1 Saprospiraceae bacterium | reverse complement strand
AAATACAACGCGATCGGATTGTCATGCATGGGGTGCAAGTCCGAATATAGAATTTTACAGAACTGTTTTGGGTATTGACAGTGATGCGTTTGGTTTTTCAAAAGTAAAAATTGAACCGCATTTGGGTGATATAAAAAATATTTCCGGGAAAATACCGCACCCCAATGGAACGCTTTCTGTGAGTTACAAATTGGAAGTCTCGAAATGGCGTATCGAAATTTCTTTGCCGACAAACACCTCTGGCGTTTTAATATGGAAAGGAAAACAATTTCCTTTGAAGGTTGGTTTGAATATGCTCACACAATAAACGCATGACTTATAGTATAAATAAAATTCGAGAAATAATAAACGGTATATCACTACAAAGTAAAGCGTCGGAACGCAAAATTATCCATTTAGCTTTCGATAGTCGCAGAATCCAACAAGCGCGTGATACCTTATTTTTTGCTTTCGTCACGGAACGCGCTGACGGACACAAATATTTGCAAGAGGTGTATAATAAAGGTGTGCGCTGCTTTGTCGTTTCGCGTAAAGTAGATTTATCCGGAATGCCGGAGGCAGAAATTATTTTAGTATCTGATACTTTATTGGCGTTACAAAATTTAGCCGCGTATCATCGGCAACAATGTTCGGAAATAAAAATTATTGCCATTACCGGTTCAAATGGTAAAACGATTGTCAAAGAATGGTTGTATGAAATTTTGAGAAAAGAATTTGGTAAAGAAGTAATGCGTTCTCCTAAAAGTTATAATTCTCAAATTGGCGTAGCATTGTCGGTTTGGCAAATTCGTGCGACTGATAAATTTGCCATTATAGAAGCAGGTATTTCTAAAAAAGGCGATATGGATGCGCTGAAAAAAATAATCGGCGATGTTCATCTCGGTATTTTTACAAATTTATATGCTGCGCATGATAGCGGATTTGCTGATAGACATGAAAAATTTTCGGAAAAATTTTCTTTATTTGATAAAAACACCAACCTTATTTCTTCACAAAAACTAATGAATGAATTTCCAAATCATTCAAAAGTAAACGAAATTATTACTTTCGGAAATGCCGAAGCGGATTTAAAAATCATTAAAAGCACTATAAAAGATAATAAACGCATAGTTGAAGCCCAATATAAAAATCAAAAAATAAATTTTACAATTCCGTTCATCGACGGTGCTTCTTTTGAAAATGTTTTATTGTGTTTTTTGGCGGCATCTGAAATCGATATTGATTCAAAAAAAATATTTGAAAGCATTGCACGACTTGAACCGATTGAAATGCGTTTGTCGGTTAAAACCGGTGTAAATAATTGTATTATTATTGACGACGCTTACAGCAACGATTTTAATTCGCTCGGCGTTGCGTTAGATTTTATGATTCAACAAAGCGGCAATCATGAACGCACAATTATTCTCTCCGATATTTTAGAAAGCAATGTATCCGATGAAATTTTATATAAACAAGTTGCAGACCTACTGGTAATTAAAGGTGTTTCAAAAATTATTTCTATTGGAAAAAAAATAAAACTTTTAAAAAAATATTTAAACCTACGAGAAATAATTTTTTTTAATTTTATTTCAACAGAAAAATTTTTAGATTCATTTCAAAAAAAAAGTTCTGAAAAAAATATTTTTCCGGAAAAAAAAATTGAAAACGAAAAATATTTTTCCGGAAAAAAAATTTTGAAAAAAAATTTTGAAAAAAAATTTCAAAATTTCTCCGGCGAAATTATTTTAATAAAAGGTGCGCGTATTTTTGGTTTTGAACGGATTTCAAATTTATTGGAAGAAAAAGTACATGAAACAATTTTAGAAATAAATTTGTCAGCACTCATTCATAATTTTCAAACGATTAAACAAACCTTAAGACCGGAAACTCAAACAATGGCGATGGTCAAAGCTTCTGCTTACGGTGCGGGTGGAGATGAAATTGCACGAGCTTTGGCTTTTAATAAAGTAAATTATCTTGCAGTGGCTTATGCCGACGAAGGTGTTGCGTTGCGGCAAGCAAAAATAAATATTCCGATTATGGTGATGAATCCGGAACCGATTAGTTTTCCGACAATGATTCGCCATAATTTAGAACCGGAAATTTATTCTTTACGTATATTTCGCAGTTATCAGTCAACAATTAGCATTGAGCATTTAGCTTTAAGTCATGAGTCTTATGTAGAAGAAACTCAAAGCTCAAAGCTTCAGGTAAAAGAAACTCAAAATTCAAAGCTCAAAGCTCAAACCTATTTTCCGGCTATTCACTTAAAATTAAATACCGGCATGAATCGCTTGGGTTTT
>JAYTIA010000113.1:0-6122 GCA_043732145.1 Saprospiraceae bacterium | reverse complement strand
AATACTATGAAAATGGTAAGTGGGTAGAAATTCCGCCCTTCTCGATTATGAAAGCGATAAATTATCCGGAAATTGGTCCCAAAAATTCTTACGTCTTGTATCATGAGGAATTAGAAAGTTTAGTGAAACATTTTCCGACGCTGCAACGCGCGCGTTTTTGGATGACTTTCGGAGAAGAATACTTAACGCATTTGCGGGTAATTCAGAATATCGGTATGGCAGGTATCGAGCCGATTAATTTTAAAGGAAAGAAAATAGTACCGTTAGAGTTTTTAAAAGCCGTTTTACCAAATCCCGGTGATTTAGGAGAAAATTATTCCGGATTTACATCTATCGGTTGTCGTATTTCAGGCACACAAAAACAACCGGCAACCGGCAGACTGCAGCCGGCAACATATTACGTCTGGAACAATTGCAGCCACCAAGCGGCGTATGAGGAAACCGGAACGCAAGGCGTAAGTTATACAACCGGTGTTCCGGCAATGATAGGTGCGATGATGATGCTTACAGGCGAATGGAAAGGTACCGGTGTTTTTAACGTTGAACAATTGAATCCGGATCCGTTCATGCAAAAACTCAACGAAAAAGGTTTGCCTTGGCATGAAGCGCATGATATTGACCTTGAATTATAGTTCATTATTACCGGGTTCTGAATCAGAATTTTATGAATTTACGGAATATGGAGAATTTGTACTTTTGTTTAAATTATCGCATTTTATAATTTCCGGTGATTTAGAAAATTCCGGTTAAAAAACTCACAATACTGCTATCTATTATTAAATTAATTTTGAAAATTTCGTAAATTCTGTGACTTCTGATCCTTTTTTCATTTTAGAAGAAGCGAAGCTCGTTCGCAATTTAGAACTGATTCAGCGTGTGCGACAAGAAGCGGATGTAAAAATCATCGTTGCGTTCAAAGGTTTTGCGATGTGGAAAGTGTTCGATATTGTACGTCCTTATCTCGACGGTGCTACTGGAAGTAGTTTGCACGAAGCGCGTTTATGTTTTGAAGAAATGAAAACGCCGGCACATACTTATGCCGTTGTTTATTTTCCGGATGAGTTTTCAAAAATTATGAAATACTCAACTCATATCACGTTCAATTCTTTAAATCAGTATGAACAATTTTATCCAAAAGTTAAAAGACGATGGACAATGGACAATGCACAATGGAAAAAAGTCCATCGTCCATTATCCGGCGTACATCATCCATCTATCGGGCTTCGTATCAATCCGGAATATTCTGTCGTGGAAACAGAATTGTATAATCCCGGAAAAGCGGGTAGTCGTTTGGGAATTGATATAAAATTGCTTGAGAGCTTTGAGCAATTAGCTGTAAGAAATGAGCTTTCATCTAAAAATAGCTCAGAGCTTATTGCCCAAAGTTCAAAGCTGCCGGAGGGAATCGAAGGTTTACACGTTCATTGTTTGTGCGAATCGAGTGCAGCAGATACGGAAGGGTTATTGAATACAGTGGAAGAAAAACTCGGTAAATATTTTTCGCAAATAAAATGGTTGAATTTAGGGGGCGGACATTTAATGACAAGAGCAGATTATGATGTAGAGCATTTAATAAAAATTTTAAAAAATTTCAGACAACGCTATCCGCATCTCGAAGTTATTTTAGAGCCGGGCAGTGCCGTCGCTTGGGATACAGGTTATTTAACTTCCACAGTGATGGATATTGTTGATAATCACGGCGTTAAAACAATTATTACTGATGTAAGTTTTACGGCACACATGCCGGATACTTTAGAAATGCCTTATAGACCGAAGATTAGAGTTGTTAGTTCTATGCTGTCAGTTATTAATAATGATGAGCAGGGAGTAGTTACTAACAACTTACAACTTACAATTAACAACTATCATTACCGCATCGGCGGAACAAGTTGTTTAAGCGGTGATTTTATGGAAGCGTATGAATTTGATTCGGAAGTAAAAATAGGCGATAAAATTATTTTTGAGGATATGATTCATTATACAATGGTAAAAACTACAACTTTTAACGGCGTAAAACATCCGGGTATCGGCATGATTAAAAAAGATGGGAGCTTTGAAATTTTTCGCAAGTTTGGTTATAAAGATTATAAAAATAGACTGTCTTAATAATTTTGGATTTTCAATTAAAAAATAAAACCGTGCAAAAAAATTTTTTTCGCACGGTTTTATTTTTTAAAATTTTCAAAAAATAAATTAAAAATCAAAAATTGAAAATTATTTTTTGTCTTCAGCAACTCTTTTAAAATGAATATCGCCTTTCAAAAACTCATCAAGAGCGATAACTGCCGGATTCGGTAAACGCTCATAGAATTTTGAAATTTCTATTTGCTCTTTATTTTCTTGTACTTCCTCAATTTGTTCGGTATTAACCGAAAATTCATTCAATTTAGTACTTAATTCTTGTTTCAACTCAACGGCTAATTGTTTAGCGCGTTTAGTGATAACTACCATAGATTCGTAGATATTTCCCGTAGGTGCTACGATGGCATGAATGTCTCTCGCTGTAATATTCGCGTCGAGACCTTGAACTTTTGATTTAATGTCGGACATTTTCTAATGATGCTATTTTAAGTTTCGCAATCTTGGTGTACTGTTCCATTTCACGTTTAAAGCGTGTGGTTGGAAATTTATCTATCAAATCTTTTTGTTTATCTAAAACGAGTTTGTAACGTTCGGCTTGTTTTTCGTAAATAGAATTTTCTGCGAATAGATATTCTGCTTTTAAAATCATAAAGCGCACAAGTTCCGCATCGGAAGTTTCGGGAAAATCTTTCAACATATTTTCAAAAACTTGGATGGAGGCTTGGTAAGAAGTAATATCGAAATATAATTTACCTTCCTCAAAAGCCTTTTTCTCTAATTTTTTTCGCAAATCGTCAATTAATTTATTGCACTCCTTCACACGCGGACTTTCAGGAAAGCTATTAGCAAACGATTGAAACCCATCAATAGCTTTAATACTGCTTTCTTGATCCAAACGATATACAGGCGATTGTTTATACTGAGCATAAGCCGCCATAAACTCTGCTTCTTCGCGCAAAGGCGAACTGCCGTAGCTGTTAGAGAAGTTTTTAAAATAAAAAGTTGCCGAAGTATAAGATCTTAAATAATAATGCGTGTAAGCATATTTATAAGCAATTTCTTCTAAAGCCGGCTGCCCTTTCAAACTCGGCATAATGAGTTCAAAAAGTGTTTGTGCATTATTGTAGTTGCCTTGCTCGAAATATTCCAACGCTTTTTTCTGAATAATGCGTAAATCACCGCTCGTCCGAATTTTTTCGAACGAACTTTTACACGAAACAGAAAAAAATAAACTTAAAATAAAAGCAAAAAAAAGGTACTTCTTCATATAGGCGGCAAAATTACAGTTTTTTTCTAAATAAACGCAAATAAATGTAAAAAATGATACAGGTAATGAACGAAATTTAAAATAAGAGTGCTGCTTAGGAATGAGAAAGAAATAAAAAACAAAATTCATACACGCACAACTCAAAAAAATGCACCCACCTTATGTAGAAACCTTACTAAACCAAATTTTTGTCCCTAACAATAGTTTAAAATTGAAAATGTATTACGTAACGAATAATGTTTAATTTCTAATTTTAAACTCCTTTTCTTACTTTTATTTTATGTATTGTAAAAAAAAAGTCTCAATTTGCATCAATTTATAAATAATAAGCACTTATCAATTCATCAAAACTTTTCGGGTCAAGCAGATTAAAAGCTGTAAAATATAAAAAATAATCTAATCAAACCTTATAAAATTTTATAAATGAGAAATATACAACAATGCTATTGAGGCGATTTTCGCAATAAAATTTTATTAATTGCATTGAATTAAATAAAAAAACTTATAAACTTTAAGATAACTGCTTCTTTGAAGCAATATGTATTCAATTTAATATTCTTTAACTAAACAAACAGTTCAGATGTACAAACTTATTTACACTGCTATGCTTGTATGGCTGATGACTTTAGGTGTCATTAGCAATACAAATGCTCAGATTTGCCGTCCCGCCATTGATTGTAAATTCGGAACGCCGGATGCAATTGGTTGGGCAATGCAAAATTTTTTTAATGACGGTTCCACAGCTTCTTGGAATTTTCAATCGGGTGCCGTATTTCAAGAAAATGCGGATGGAACAGCTACCTTAACAGGTACAGTAACACAATACGGAACAGGTGTTGCCGGAATCCCTGCACGCAGTTTTGTTGTAAAAGTAAACTTTACCGGCAAATCCTCAACAACTACGGGCACTCCTGAAACCAACAACGGCTGCCCGCCGCCAAGTACAAGTGGTTGGTTTTATTATACGCTTTCATCAGGAACACTGACAGGTGTAAGCGGCACTGCTGTTGCCGGCGCGCAACTTTCATTATCACAACATATGATGCCCGCTCAATACGGTATCGGTGCTGCTAATCAGTGCCTTGAAACAAATAATTTGGGTTTGACGAGTTGGTTCGAGTGGACAGTCCAAAGTCAACCTTCAAATGGTTGGTTAACTATTATGCCTTATCCTGCATACCCCGTTATCGGGCAAGCGGATATTTGTATCAATATCCATGGTACGCCATATAATTGTGGACCGAACCCACCGCCGTGTAGACCAGCTATCGTTTGTCCGCCTAATATGACTAAAACACCAACAAATAACCTTACTTGTTGGACAAACTTTACTTGGGCTACGCCTATTGCAACTACGTCTGACCCAAGTTGCAGCATACCAACTGTTACTCAAATTGCGGGACCGACAAGCGGTTCATGTATCGGTTATGGTGTCAGTACTATTACTTATAAAGCAACAGATAACAAAGGTAATATGGCCACTTGCTCATTTACGATTACAGTAGTTCCCCCGAATAACCCTTGTGATAACGATGTGACACCGCCAACGATTGTATGTCCTCCAAACCTAACAAAAACAGCAGTTGATAACGCACAACATTGTTGGACGAGTTTCACATGGTCGACAGCTACTGCAACAGATAATTGTTGTACACCAACTGTGACTCAAATTGCGGGACCGACAAGTGGTTCATGTATCGGTTACGGTACAAGTACAGTGACTTACAAAGCAACAGATAAAAAAGGTAATATGGCTACTTGTTCGTTTACGATTATAGTTACGCCGCCTACTTGTAATATTACTTTCGATCCAAGCAAGTGCTACAAGATTGTACCGCGCAACAATAGATATATGTGTTTGGGTTTTAATGATTATAATCAAAACTGGAATGGAGCTCAAGTAGGTGCATATAATTACAACGGATATTGCTGTCAACAATGGAAATATGAATCTTTAGGTAATGGCAGTTGCCGTTGGAGAAATGCTTATTTCGGTAAGTATTTGGGTGCACAAAGACAAAATTGGTATGGTTGGAATTGGAATGATGATAGAGTTTGCCAATACGATAATAACTATAACATAGAACTAGATTGGACAATTATTTGTAATGCTGACGGTTCTTATTCTTTCAAACACAATGCAAGTACTTTGATGTGTGGTTTTGGTTATTACAACAACTGTTCATTAAATTCTTACGGACAAGAGTTTGATATAGTTGAAGTACCTTGTGGATGTGGTCAATACAATCAATACGCTCAAACTGCCCGAGTATTTGTATCTGATGCGCAAGCAGAAACTAATCGCGTTCGTGTTGATTTTGCTACAAACAGAGGTACCGAAACAGATTATTTCAATGTTCAAAAATTGAATAATAAAACCGGTGCTTTTGAAACTTTAGAAATTTTGAACAATAAAATAACTGATAATTCTTTACAAGCACATTCATCGTACGACAACGCACCGAATGAAGGCGATAATTATTATCAAGTAGAAATTGCTTTAAATGGCGGTACAAAAACTTTATCGGAAGTAAAAAAAGTAAATTTCACCTCTATTAAAGGTTTAGTATTGTTCCCGAACCCGGCGAGTGATTTTATTGATGTGAATTTAAAAGATTACAAAGGCAAAGATGTCACAATCTATCTTTACAACCAAATTGGTGTGGCTCAGGTAGTGCGTCAAGTTCAAAATGCCGGTGCAACACCTGAACATATTGAATTGAACGATTTCAGTCAAGGTCAATATTTATTACGTGTTGAAGCAAAAGGTTTA
>JAYTIA010000112.1:0-2288 GCA_043732145.1 Saprospiraceae bacterium | reverse complement strand
AAACACCGAAAAGTGTATAAAATAACGCAAAACTCAAACCCATAAGCAATCCCATTTGTGTATCCGACAAATGCAAATCGCGTTTGATAGGACCGACTAAAAGTGCGAGAATTTGCCGGTCAATAAAAGAAGAAATATTGGCTAGCATCAGTACGATAACAACGTACCAAGCGTAGTCGAGTTTTTGATTAGAGTAGTTCATTTTTTAGTTGATTGGTTTGTTATTTGGTTGGTTAGCCAAAATAAAAGACTAACCGACTAAAGGACTAACCGACTAATATTATAAATACAAATTCTCATCAAAAGTACTCAAAAAAAATTTTTTTTTATATTTTGTCCCGCAAATTGAAAGGGTTATTTTTTTGCGTACTTTTAAATTTAATTTGGTGTAATATTGAACAGAATAATGGATAATAAAAAACACAATTTCAATCCCGGTCCGGCAATTATTCCACCGGGGGTATTAAAAGAAGCCGCAAGCAGTTTATTGGAATTTAATCATTCAGGTTTGTCTATCGCAGAAATTAGTCACCGCTCACCGGATTTTTTAAGTATTCTTGAAGAGTCGTCGGCTTTAATAAAAGAACTGTACGATTTAAAAGATAATTTTGAAGTGATTTGGATGCCCGGCGGTGCTTCCGTTCAATTAGCCATCGCACCGATGAATTTTGTGAACACGCGTCAAAGTTTAGCGATAGTGGATACCGGTTATTGGGCAACAAAAGCTATTCGAGCAGCATCTCAAATTTGCAAAGTAAACGTCATGGATTCGTCTCAAGCTACAAACTATGACAGGATTCCGAAAAATTGGAAGTTACCACGCGGCACACAATATCTGCATGTTGTGTCGAATGAAACAATAAACGGTAATCAATATCACATCTATCCAGACGTGCCGGTTCCGATTGTAGCAGATATGACTTCCGATTTTTTAACGCGCCCTTTACCGCTTGAAAAATTCGGATTGATATTCGCTTCCGCTCAAAAAAACTTTGGTTTAGCCGGCGTAACATGTGTCTTAATTAGAAAAGATATGTTGACTAAAACGGTTAAACGAATTATTCCGACAATTTTTGATTATAAAACACACGTTTCAAGTCAATCGTTATACCACACAGCTCCGACTTTTCCGATTTATGTAGCTCTTTTAACTTTGCGTTGGACAAAAGCACTAGGCGGTTTAGCGGCGATCCAAAAACGCAATGCTGAAAAAGCTGCGTTGCTTTATGCAGAAATAGATAGGAATCCTTTTTTTACCGGTAGCGTCGTCACGGAAGATAGATCGGTGATGAATGTTTGTTTCAAAGCGATTGATAATGCCATCGAAACAAAATTTTTAAATTTTGTAACTGAAAATAATATTGTCGGTATAAAAGGTTTTGCAACAGTCGGCGGTTTCAGAGCATCGCTTTATAATGCACTGCCTTTAGAAAGTGTTCAAGCATTAATAAATCTGATGAAAGAATTTGCAGGATTTTAATTTTAAAACAATATACTATAAAGATGCTCGGATTAATTAACAATTGAAAGTTGACAGGTTTTTATAAACTGAAATAGATAGTTCAAATCTTTATAAAATCTTTATACTAACCTGTAATTAATTTATACTTTCCTTACACATACTCATAGTAATTTTGCCTCCTCAATTAAATAAAATAATTACAGGTGGAAAATTTTACAACAAAAGGCTTTAACAAAATACAACAATATCTTTTAGGTATAGGTTGTGTAGCTTTTGTGAGTACTGTTTGCTACTTTTTATCAGATTATATTCATTACAGAACCGTCGCACTTTTATTAATGGTGACGGTTTCTATTGTTGCCATGTTTTTCGATATTTTTCCGGTACTTACAGTAGCCATATTAAGCGCGTTAATTTGGGATTTCTTTTTTATTCCGCCAAAATTCACATTCCTTATTACAAGTACTGAAGACGTACTCATGTTTTTGATGTACTTTGTTATCGCTTTGCTGAATGCCGTTTTAACTTTTAAAATTCGTGCTAATCAAAACGCTTCCGTTCGTCAAGAAGAAAGAGAAAAAACGCTCAAACTTTACAATACTTTACTTAACTCACTGTCGCACGAATTGCGCACACCGATAGCAACCGTTATCGGTGCGACAGACAATTTGCAAACCAATTCGGATAAACTTTCCACACAAAATAGAACAGATTTGCTGACCGAAATTTCAAATGCCGGATTGCGTTTGAACCGCCAAGTTGAAAACTTGCTCAATATGTCGCGTTTAGAATCCGGTGTGATAAAACCGAAAAAAGATTGGTGCGA
>JAYTIA010000111.1:0-6132 GCA_043732145.1 Saprospiraceae bacterium | reverse complement strand
TTAAGGCTAATTTCCAAATTATCAAACCCAAAACAAGCACAACTACGCCAACAAGAGGTAATCTAAATTTTTGAAAAAAAGAAGCCAAAGCCTGTTTTTGTTCATTTTTTTTATACAAACGCGCTTGTTCTTTTATGTCCGCTTCAATTATTGCCAATCTTTCGCGTTCTAATCGTTTGTTATTTTCGAGTTGTTCGCGTTGTGCTATTTTTTCTTTCTCGATGCGTTCATGTTCTATTCTATCGGCTTCAACTTTTGCAACGCGCTCACGTTCCAAGCGTTCGGCTTCTACTCGTGCTTGTTCTATTTTTTCTTTTTCAATATGCTCGCGTTCTTTTTTGTTTGCTTCGGCTTTTGCAACGCGGTCGCGTTCCAAGCGTTCAGCTTCTGCTCGTGCTTGTTCTATTTTTTCTTTTTCAATAAGCTCGCGTTCTTTTCTGTCTGCTTCGGTTTTCGCTAAACGCTCTTGCTCCAATCTTTCTGCTTCTGCTTGCCGTTGTTCAGTAGCTTTAATAAAATTTAATTTAGCTTCCGCTTCGTGCGCATGAATACCTTTCGGATAATTCCATAAATATTCTCTGTACGCAAAAGCCGCATTTATTCGCAATACGTTTTGCCACTCTTTTTCATCGGCAAGTTCTTTTAATCTTTTTTCTGCTTCTTTTACAAATTCTCCCTGCGGATATTTATCCAAATAATTCAAATACGCCCATTCCGTATTTCGTTGCAAAGCGATTTTCCATTCTGATTCTTCATCGTTTTTCGGAATAAAAATAAATTGCCCGCCTTTATGTCCTTCAATATTAAGCGGATCGCCGATAGGCATTTGTAATTTATTGGTGGCGGCAGGAACTGCCTGTTTTATCACATCGCACAGTGCGCTGACGTTCATCGGCATATTAATATGCTTTAAAGAATCGAGTAATTCTTTTGCAAACGGACTGTTTGTTCCCGGTTTTCCGTCATTGACAATCGTATTTCGACCGGAGGTAAGTCCCCAACGCGAATGAAAATCATAAGAATCAGAAATAAATTTACCCTTACCTTCCAAAAACATCGAACCCGAATAACAAGAATCAATCAACAAAAAAGTATGAAAACTATTAATTTTCGGCAAAACTTTTTGAATCGTGCTGTTCGGAATGTATTGATTTATTTTATTGCGTTCGGCTTCGAAAGGCACCCAATATCCTTCATCAAATGCGGTTTTCAACTCGCCGTGTCCGGAAAAATAAATGATGACACTGTCGTCGGGTTTAACAACATTGATAAGCCGTTCAAATTCATTTAAGATATTTTCATAAGTAGCTTCGTGGTTGCGAATCAATTTGGTATTTTTTTTCTCGAAACCAAATTTTTCAATCATGAGTGCTTCAAAATCTTCAATATCTTTAACAGCATTATTTAATTTCGGACAATATAAATAGTCGTTAATACCGATAGCCAATAAATGATTCATCCCTTTTTTGATTTCTTCAACGGGTGATGGCGATTTTTTTCCAATGGCTTTATTTTTTTCAGGAGGCATAGCGTAGATATTTCCGTTTTTCGAAAAACAAAATTAAAAAATATTTTCAAATTGTTTATGTGTTTTGAGATTTTTTTATAATAGTTTTTTCTCCATTGTCCAAAGTTTTGACAGCCCTTTAACCAAAGCCCTCAATATTTAAAAAAACAGTAACACCCTCTTAAAACTGCTTAACCAAAAAGGCTTATTCCTTTGCACCATGTTTCAAACAGAAACTTTTATTTAAAAATTTAAAACAAAGGCAAAATGAAAAAGCAAGTATTGTGTGCAGCTATGTTGGCAGTTATTTTATTTTTAACAAACACAAAAACAAACGCCCAAAATTATATCGGCGGACGTGTTTCTCTCGCGTTTCAAAATGTTTCGGCTCCGTCGTTAAATGGCCAAGTCTCTTTTAACACTATTTCAACTTACACGATTGGTGCAGTCGGCGAATTTGGTTTAAGTCCGAATCTATCTATTCAACCGGAATTAAATTATGCGGAAAAAGGTTTTAAAGTCAATGCAGATGCTTCCGGTATTTCTATTCTTGGTACAACCATTAATCTGGGCGGTTCGGCTGTTACATCTGTAAAATATATTGATTTGCCGGTGTTATTAAAATACAAATTCGGTGATGAAGGAGGTGTGCGTTGGTACGTTACTGGCGGACCAACTTTCGGTTATGCTGCAAGCGGTTCTGTGGATACTTATGCCGATGTTATCATAAAAGTAAAATTAATTTCCACACCACTCGATTTCAATGCTAACGGTTTCAATCGGTTTGAAGTCGGCGGTGCTGTAGGCGGCGGCGTAGAAATTCCGGCAGGTGCGGGCAAATTTTTCGCCGATGTGCGCTACACACGCGGTTTCACTGACGCTTATACGGTTCCGACGATTGGTGTTGCCGTTAAAAATACGGGGGTTGGTATCGGTGTCGGATACATGGTGGGATTTTAAATAATGGTTAATGGTTAATGGTTAATGCAAAATAAAAGTCATTAACCATTGACAATTATAAAAAAGAAGGTTCGTTTGTAAAGTGAAATATCTTTTTATTTAGAAATTTAGTTAATAAACAAATTATTATGAAACAAACACAATCTTTCTTATCGGCACTCTTTTTAGTGTTGATATGTCTTTCATCATCAAATGCACAAATAGGTATTCGTGCCGAAGCCGTTTTCAGTAAAATTAACGGTGATGATGTGTTTACAAAATCACTGACAACTGCCGGCACTACTGCGGTCAATTTTCAATCCGGATATGGTGCGGTACTGACGTTTCAAATTCCTTTTGGAAAGCATTTCAGTTTCCAACCTGAGGTACATTATATCAAAAGAGGATTTAAAATAAGCACTACCACAGGAGATACTTCTTTAGTAGGTAAAATAAACGTAGATGGTAGTCTCTCAACGCAATATCTCGATGTGCCGCTCTTATTTAAATTCGATATAGGTAGTAGAGAACATATGCACCTTTATTTAATTGGCGGTCCGTATTTGGGTTATGCTTTGAGTGGATCTATCAATTCTTCTACTACAACAGGCGGTCAAAGCACGAGTTCATCAAGCCCTTTTAATTTTATTAATTATAATCGGATTGATTACGGTATTATCGGTGGAGTTGGTGTCGGTTTTCCGATTGGCAGCGGCACTTTAACGTTTGATGCGCGTTATAATCAAGGTTTAGGCAATTTGAATAAATCCTCAACTACAACTACAGCAACAGGTGGTACAATAAATAATCAGTGGATAAGTGTTGGCTTAGGTTATGTTTTTGGGTTTTAATTTTGAATCCATAGTCATGAGAAAGAAATAAATTCTGCCGGTAGGGTTAATTATTTCTTTCTCATTCCTAATGGGTTAAATGTAGTTGAAGTTGGAACTTCAACTACATTTTTTTTACGAATTAAAATAAAAAACACTTGTCCTTTGATAAATAAAAAACTATCTTTGCGCTCGTTTTTTAAAATATTTTTCTAATAAAAAGTTCTTCGACATTATGTACGCAATCGTAAACATAGCCGGTCAACAATTTAAAGTGACGCAAGGTATGAATCTTGTTGTCCACCGGTTAGAAGCTGAAGTAGGTAGTACAGTCACATTCAACGAAGTTTTACTCGTTGGAAATGACACGACCACCACAGTAGGCACGCCGACAGTAAGCGGAGCAAGTGTTACTGCTACCGTTAAAGATCACGCTAAGGGTGATAAAGTGATCATTTTCAAAAAAAATCGCCGTAAAGGTTATCGCGTAAAAAACGGTCATCGCGATTATTTGACGCGCATCACAATTGATGCCGTTGTAGCGTAATTATTTGCTCTCCGGTTTTTAGATTATAATTAATTTTTCAATTTAAAAATCCATTTTAAAACTTTTAACAAAAAAATATCATGGCACATAAGAAAGGTGCGGGTAGTACGGATAACGGGCGCGATAGCGCACCGCAGTACCTCGGCGTGAAAAAATTCGGCGGCGAACACGTGCTTGCCGGCAATATCATCGTCACACAAAAAGGTACAAAATTTCACGCAGGATTAAATACTTATTTAGGTAAAACGCATACACTTCATGCTAAAATTGAAGGTATCGTTGGTTTTAAAAAAGTAGCAGAAGGTAAGCGTGTCGCTTTTGTCCTCCCGATGCCGGCAGGTTCAACAACAACAACGCTGAAAATATCGCCCGAAGATCAAGCAGCTATTGATGCTAAAAAAGCGGCAGCGAAAGCGGCAGCGGCAGAAAGAGCAGCGAAAGCAGCAGCTGTATTAGAAGCCGCTAAACTTGAAGCGGAACAAGCAGCAGCGAAAAAAACGGCTGAAAAAGCGGCAAAACAAGCCGCAGGTCAAGCAGCAGCGAAAGAAAAAGCAAACGCGAAAGCTAAGAATGAAGCGGAACACACACCGGCAGCAACTCTGGCTACTGCAGAAGTTAAGACACACGAAGTTGTTACAGCTGAACCGACGCACGAAGAAGTTTCTCATGTTACTTTCGATGCTGAACCGACGACAACCAATCATGCTGTTGAATCAGCATCGGTGACTCATGAAGTAGTGGCTAAACCTACGGTTACTGAAACGCATGAAGTTGCTCACCCTGTCGTAAGTACTGATGATTTGAAAAAAATCGAAGGCATTGGTCCGAAAATTGCTGAATTACTTCATCAAGCCGGTATTCATACTTTTGCTCAATTGTCTGAAACAAGTGCCGATCATGTGAAAGAAATTTTACACGCTGCGGGTCCGCGTTATCAAATGCACAATCCGGAAACTTGGGGTGCGCAAGCTGCATTAGCAGCAGCAGGCAAATGGGACGAGTTGAAAAAATGGCAAGATGAAATGGATGGTGGAAGAGCTTAATCAATTAGGAATCAATAGTTAGAAATTAAGAATTTTTCGATTTAGATATAAAAACCCGTCGGTGTATGCCGGCGGGTTTTTGCTTTTTTTATTTCCCGGTTTAATTTCATAAATTTTTACGAAGTTGTGATGAAAATCAAAAATTGAAACACGTTTTATTTTTTTCAGCGTTATAAATTTTATCTTTGCAAATTGACAACTTTGTGAGGCATTTCAAAAATACTTTTACTGACAATTTTAAAAACTATAATGAAAAAAATTTACTTCAATGAGATACTTTCAAAAACTTTTAAAAAAAATATTTTTTTATTTTTTTTTATTTTTTTTCAAATTTTTTTTTCTAAAAATATTTTCGCGCAAAAAAAATATTTTCAGCAAGCTGTTGATTATAAAATTGATGTCGCGCTCGATGATAAAAAACATACGCTCACAGGCACTGAGAAATTAATTTACACGAATAATTCCCCGGACGCGCTGAATTTTATTTATTTTCATCTTTACCAAAACGCATACAGTTCGCAACAATCGGCGTTTGCAAAACAATTTTTGCGCAACAATAACACCAAGTTTTATTTTGCCAAAGATGCGCAAATGGGTTCGATGAATTTATCGAGTGTGACAATTAACGGACAACGATTGGAAGTTATTCCGGAAAAAAATAAGCCGGATATTGTCAAAATCATTTTAAATAAACCCGTGGCTTTTGGAGAAAGTATTACGCTCGATATAAATTTCACGGAACATTTTCCGGATGTTTTTTCGCGCGGCGGACACATCGGTCAACAATATCTCGCAACGCAATGGTATCCGAAACCGGCGGTGTATGATGCAACGGGTTGGCATTTAATTCCCTATCTTGATCAAGGAGAGTTTTACGGCGAATTCGGTAAGTTTGATGTGAGTTTAACACTGCCCGAAAATTATGTAGTCGGCGCAACGGGTACTTTGCAAACAGAAAGTGAAAAAGCCTTTATCGCCGATAAAATTGTTCAAACAAAAAAATTTATAAAAGACACGTCACATCGCATCTCTACGAGTGCCGATACATTTCCGACATCATCACAAAAATTAAAAACAATTAGATTTACGGCTGATAGCATTCACGATTTTGCTTGGTTTGCCGATAAACGTTTTCTTGTTTTGCGCGATGAAGCTATATTAAAAACCGGAAAAAAAATTCCGACTTTTGTTTATTTCAGAAGTGTTGATGTATCGCTTTGGAAAGACGCGGCGCGTTATGCTGCGCGTGCCGTCGAATATTATTCC
>JAYTIA010000110.1:0-2294 GCA_043732145.1 Saprospiraceae bacterium | reverse complement strand
TTTTCGCGCGGATCGTTTCCTGCGCCGGCGATATACAACCAATTGCCGTAATTACTGCACGGATCGTAATCAACAAGTTGACTTTCAAACCATTCAGCACCCATTAACCAATTTATTTTTAAATCTTTTGTCAGAAAACTTGCAACGTTTTGCCTGCCTCTGTTCGACATAAAGCCGGTGAGTTTCAACTCACGCATATTCGCATCAATGAACGGAATACCGGTGCGACCGTCCGCCCAAATATGGAACAATGACGCGTCCGTGCGCCACATTTTTTCTTTTTTTGATTTATCAGGTTTACTATCTAATCCGTTGATTTGAAAAATCGCGTTACCATATTTTTTTCCGACTAATCGAAAGAAATCGCGCCAGAGTAATTCAAAATACAACCAATAGGTAGATTTATTATCACCAAATTGTTTCTCATATTTTTTCAATTCGCAGTAAATTGTTTTCGGCGACAAACACCCTGCCGATAAATAAGCCGATAATTTTGTGGAGTAATCCGCTCCGATCAATTCATTGCGTGTTTCTTCGTAGGTTTTTATAAGATGTGTTTCTTCTAGATAATATTTTAAACGTTTCAATCCCTCTGTTTCACCACCTTTTAAATTAAATGCTGCGCGGTTATCTTTTTTATAATGCGCGTAACCGAAATCTTCGAGCGTCGGTATATCTCCTCTATCAAGTATAAAAGTATTTTTTGAAATTGTAACCGGCATCGGCAAAGGCGGACGCACGGGTGTTATGCGTTCCACTTCTTTTCTGAAAGTCGTGAAAATTTCAGGCGTATGCTGCACCGGAAAAGGTAAATCAGCCGTGTGATATAACATTTTACCGCGACAAAAACGCAATTCTTGTCCGACCGACCATAAATTTTTTTCTAAAATATCTTGCACTTTTACTTCTTCGTCTGTTCGTTCACGGTTGCAGTAGACCCACGAACATTTTGCGGCGCGTGCCATTTCATATAAAATATCTTCGGGTTTTCCGACACGCACGTATAAATCATTGCCTTTATTTTGTAGCTGTGTGCGCAAATCGGCAACACTTTCAATAATAAATTGTGCGCGGTGCGCACCCGTTTTAGGAAAGCCGAACCGCGTTTTACCTTTAAAAATACGCTCATCAAAAATATAAACCGGAATAATTTCATCGGCGGAGCGCAAAGCCTCCGTGAGTGCTTCGTTGTCATGCAAGCGCAAATCATTTCGGAACCAAACAATGGCACGTTTTATCATAATCATAAGTAAATGATAAAGGATGAATTATTCAAAAAAAAATACAAACACAGTTTATTAAACTCACTCATTAGCATCATCCATTGACAAATTACTTTCGTATAGTTTAACAATAATATTTATCGAAAGTTTGTATTTTCATCTACTTATCGCCCAATAATTTTAAGTGTTATCTTATCGTGTTTGAAATACGCGAGTACTTAATAATAAGTAATTGTGAAGTTTTTTTTTGCGTACTATCAAACTTTAAAATATTTTTAAATTTGCAGAATAGATGAAACTAATTTCAAAACTTTTAACCAACTACATAAAGAGAAATGGAAATAAAAGACACCAACGCCAATATCACCATCTCCACCAGCAAAAAAAATTGGATATTGATATGATTCACACTTTTTTGAGCGAACGCTCGTATTGGGCAAAAAGTATTCCGATGAAGTTGGTTCAAAAATCTATTAAAAACTCCATTTGCTTTGGCGTATTTGTAGGCAAAAAGCAAGTAGGTTTTGCGCGTGTAATAAGCGACAAGTCAACTTTCGCTTACATTGCTGATGTTTTTATTTTAGAAGAGTACAGAGGTCGAGGTTTGTCGAGTGTATTAATGAAAAGTATTTCGGAGTACAAAAAATTTCAAAACTTTCGGCGTTGGATGCTCGTTACTACCGATGCGCATTTTCTTTATGAAAAATTCGGTTTCACTATCGTCAGTAAACCCGAAAAATTTATGGAAAAACGCAGGCCAAATATGTACGTTTAGAAAGTTGAAAGTTGAAAATAATGCATCAACTTTCAACTTTCAACCATTATAAAAGTTTCTTCCGGAGCTTCTGCCAATACTTCCCACGTATGATCGTAAAGTAATTGACAAGTGGCGAGAAAAGTATAAGGTTTATTGCGCCCCCACTCATCGGGTGCGATGAGTGACAAAGTATGCGTACTATCTTGTTTGCGATATAAATGATAAATATGTCCGACAACCGGACGAAAATTAAGCGTGGCTTGATAAATACTTTCAGAAATTTCTTTTCTGCGTTGTAATTGTTTGGCTTGCGC
>JAYTIA010000109.1:0-15804 GCA_043732145.1 Saprospiraceae bacterium | reverse complement strand
ACTTTATTATCAAGCATGAAACGCACCAAACTCCCGATATTTTTTTCTTCATTTAGAGTTGGTATTATGATTGAAATCATACTTACTAATTGTTTTTTTATTTCGCGCCCATTCTTATCGCACCATCTAACCGTATAACTTCACCGTTGAGCATCACGTTCTCGATGATATGTTTTGCCAAGAAAGCGTATTCGGACGGTTGTCCGAGTCGCGACGGGAAAGGTACTTGTTTGCCGAGAGAAATGCGCACATCTTCGGGCATTGAAGCGAGTAAAGGTGTTTCAAAAATTCCCGGTGCAATCACCATTACGCGAATACCGAAACGCGCCAACTCTCGTGCAATCGGTAAAGTCATCGCAACAATGCCACCTTTCGATGCCGAGTAAGCCGCTTGTCCGATTTGTCCATCAAATGCGGCAACAGATGCAGTTGAAATTAAAATGCCGCGTTCACCGTCATCACCTGTATCATTTTTTTGGATCGCATCGGCAGCTAATCTGATGACATTGAATGAACCAATAAGATTTATCGAAATCACTTTTGAAAATGACGACAAAGCGTGAACGCCGGTTTTACCCAATACACGCTCTGCCGGTCCGATACCGGCACAATTAATTGCACCATCTAAAGCACCGAATTTTTTCAAACCTATATCAATCGCGTTTTGCACACTCGCTTCTTCTGTTACATCTGTTTGGACAAAGTGAGCGTATTTGCCGAAGTTTTTTGCAGCCGCTTCTCCTTTTTCAACGTTTATATCGGCGATGATAACGTGTCCTTTATTTTCAGTAATCATTTTAGCTGTACCAAAACCCAAACCGGACGCGCCACCGGTGACGAGAAAACTTTTATTTTTTATTTGCATGTCATTTATTTGTTAGTTAGTCGTTAAGTCGATTAGTCAATCATTTAATCTAAAATTTTAGAATACTGACTAATACACTAACCGACTAACTGCTAATTCAATACCTCTCAATTCCGCTAAACCTTTCAAACGACCTATGGCGGAGTATCCAGGATAAGTTTTCTTTTTCAAATCATCCAACATCTGATGTCCGTGATCCGGACGCATTGGAATTTGATTATCCGATCGGCTTTCTTCTTGACGTTTATTTTCTTCAATGAGAATTGTTTTAATTGTTTCAACCATATCAACATCGCCTTCGAGATGTGCCGCTTCGTGAAAAGCAAAATTATCATCCCTTATATCACTTGATTGGCGTTTTGTAGCACGTAAATGAATAAAATGAATTCTGTCGGAAAATTTTTGAGCGATTTGTACAATATTATTATCAGGCCTTACGCCTAAAGAACCGGTACAAAGAGTTAATCCGTTAGCACGCACATTGCAGGATTCCATCAATTGTTCTATATCGTGTTCTGTACTTAGCACTCTCGGCAAACCTAATAAAGGAAAAGGCGGATCGTCAGGGTGAATACAAAGTTTGGCACCGAAGTTTTCGGCAATCGGTGCTACTTTTTGAATAAAATAATAAAGATTTTCGCGCAATTCTTTATCTCCGATATTTTTATAATTATCCAAAAGTTCTTGAAAATTTTTCAACTTAAAAGCTTCTTTTGAACCCGGTAAACCCAACAGAATCGTATTTTTCAATGCTGTTTTTTGTTGCTTATTCAGGCGACTGAATTTTTCTTTTGATGATAAGCAGACCGCCTCCGAATAATCTTTTTCTGCATTCGGGCGTTTCAAAATGTATAAATCGAAAACTGCAAAATCTTCCCAAACAAACCGTAAAGCGCGTGAACCATCAGGCATTTCGTATTTTAAATTGGTGCGCGACCAATCTAAAACAGGCATAAAATTGTAACAAACCGTTTTAATGCCGCAGTCTGCTAAATTTTTAAGCGATGCGATATAGTTCGCTATATATTTTTCACGAGTCGGCAAACCTTTTTTAATGTCTTCATGCACGGGTAAACTTTCTGTCACTAACCATGAGAGTGGCAAATATTTTTGATTGTCTTTTTCAATAATTTTTTTTCTTTCTTCAATGGCTTGAACTGACCAAATTTCTCCGACGGGAATTTGATGTAAAGCAGTGACAACGCCTGTGCAACCTGCTTGACGAATATCCATTAATGAAACATCATCATCAGGACCGAACCAACGCATTGTGTGAATCATAATAAAATTTATTTTATCTTTACCTTAATTTATTAGTCAAATAATTTTTTACGAACAACGATAATCAATAAATAATAATTGCTTTTATGAAAATAAAAAAACCGATTTCAGGGACCTATCCTGCATTTATGGAGAAATACATCGCACTTGTTCCCTACGACGGACAATTGGTTAAACATTTGAAAGAAACACAAAAAGCGTTAGAAAAATACATTTTATCGCTGCACGAAAGTAAACACGAATATCGTTATGCCGAAGATAAATGGACAATAAAAGAAGTTTTAGTGCATTCAACGGATGCGGAACGTATTTTTGTTTATCGCGCTTTGCGTTATGCCCGAAAAGATGCAACACCATTACCGGGTTTCGATGAAAATACTTATGTACCGGCTTCTCACGCTAATGGCAGAAGTATGAAAAACATTTTAGAAGAGATGCGTTTACAACGCGCTTCATCTATCGCTTTCATTAAAACTTTAGATAAAAATGATTTAAAACGTGGCGGTGTGAGTACTTCGGGTACACCGACTACGGTGTTAGCACTCATTAATATTATCTTGGGACATCAATTACATCATTGGGATGTAATTAAGGAGCGATATTAGTGAAATTGCCGTTACGCAATTCCGAAAAACTTGGATACCGATTGGTAATTTTACCTCCATTATTCAATTTTTTCAACAAAAGTAATTTTTTTTTCGGTTTTATGTACTACTTGTTCAAATTTTCGGCTAAAAAACTGCCCGGTGTTTTTGGTTGTGCAAATTTTTCCAAGTTAAAATCTTGTGATTTATTTTTAGCAATAGATAAAGTTTGCCAAGCGTGTTCAGTTTTCATTTTTGCGATAAAAACAATTTGTCCGACGTGATGCGGATAATGTGCTAATTGTCGATTGATGGCTTCCAAAACAGTATGTCCTTGATTGCGTATATAAATTATTTTTTCTAAATCGGAGGGTTTTAAATTTTCTAAAGCATTAAATAAACACGCCCAACCGCGTTCCCAAAGTCCTAAAACTTCTTGGCGTGTTGCAATATCATTTTCAAATTCTGCATCACGGTTGCGCGAATCTTTTTCACCATCTGTTGTCAAAAAATCTGTCCAACGAGAAAGCATATTGCCGGAAAGATGTTTTACAATCATGACAATGCTGTTGGAGTCTGCATTCGCCTGCCAAAACAAAGCTGCGTCGGGTACTTGTGCAATGGCTTTTTCTCCCAATGTTTTATAGTATTGAAAAAGTTTGATTGAGCTTTCAAGGAAATTTTGGTTTATCATTTCATTACTTTATAACTACTCATGTACAATTTTAAAGAAAAACAACCGCGAAGCGGTTATTTAACTATCGAATAACAGCGTGAGCAGTTACGTTATTTTTAAATTTTAAAATTGATTCTGTACTAACCAATCAACTAACTAACTATTGATATTTTTTCACTCATCAATTCTTTTGCATTTTCCAAAGCAGAATTAGACGGTGGATTTTGACTCAACATCGTAGCAATTGCACGAACTCTTTCATCATACTCCAACAAACGTACTTTTGTGAAAGTGCGATCGTCTTGGAGCGTTTTATAAACGAAATAATGTTTATTAGCTTTTGCAGCTACTTGCGGCGAGTGCGTGATGACCACAATTTGATGGTGTGAAGCAAGTTGTTGCAAAATATTTCCCATTTTCAAAGCAATATCACCGGATACACCGCTATCAATTTCATCGAAAATCATCGTCGGCAACGGAATTGCGGCTGCTACTAAAGATTTAGCACACAATGCCAAACGACTTAATTCACCGCCGGAAGCCACATCTTTTATCGGTTGCAAACGCGAACCTCTGTTAGCGGCAAATAAAAACTGTACGTCATCAATGCCGGTATTTGTAAGTGCCGGAGCAGGTTTGAACGTTACATTCATTTGCGATTGCTCCATGCCCAACAAACGCAAACGTTGCAATACTTTTTCGGAAAAACTCGGCGATACATTTTGCCGGCGTTGCGATAAGTTACCGGCTTGTGCGTTTAGAGTGATTTCTTGTTCGGCAATTTGTTTTTTTAATGTATCAATACCTTCCGACATATCCGCCACCGCGTCGAGTTGTGCTTGAAATTTATTTTGCAGCGTCAATAATTCCGGAATTGAGTTGACGTTGTGTTTTTTTTGTAGTTTATAAATTACATCCAAACGCGCTTGCATGGTTTGAATTTGTTCCGGATTATATTCAGTATCCTCTGAAAGGCGTTCCAATTCGTTACCAATGTCATCTAATTCGAGCATGACACTTTCTAAACGTTGATGCTGTTTGGCTATTTCCGAATTAAATTTTTTTACTTGTCCTACCCCTTGCGTAATCGAACGCATTTGTCCGACAATCGCATTTTCATCGTCAATCACTGCGCGAAAAGCTGCCGTGAGTTGTCGTTTAATATTTTCTCCGTTTTGCAGGCGCGTTAAATTCGTTTCGTATTGTTCTTGTTCCCCTTCAACAAGTGTTGCTTGTTCGAGTTCATCAAGTTGAAATTTCCAGAAACCCATTTCTTTGCTTGATCGCGCACTCTGTTCAATCATATCCGTCAATTGTCGTTTGTTCAATTGATAAGTTGAAAATATTTTTTTGTATTCGGCAAGCGGTACTTTGTTATCTGCTAAAGCATCAATCATTTGCAATTGAAAACTCGCGTCGCTGATTTCCATTGTATCAAATTGCTGATGCAAATCCACTAATTTTCCGGTAAAAGAACGCAATTGATTCAAATTAACGGGCGTATCGTTGATGAATTGGCGCGTTTTTCCTTGCGGCGTGAGTTCGCGTCGCACGACAGTATTGACATCGTAATCCACTTCGTTTTCTTCAAAAAATTCTTTTAAATCATAAGAAGAGACATCAAAGTAACCTTCAATTACACATTTTTCTGCTTGATTATACAATACTTTCGCATCGGCTCTGTTGCCCAAAATCATGCCGAGTGCACCCAATAAAATAGATTTACCGGCACCTGTTTCACCGGTGATAATTGTTAATCCGGCATCAAAAGCCACATCGAGATGCTCTATGAGCGCATAATTTTTTATTAAAAGTCTGTGAATCATATTTACGATTTTGGATTTTGGATTTTAAATTTTTTCAATTTATACGCAGATAAAATCCAAAATCCAAAATTGACTTGCAAATTTAATCTTAAAATTTTTAGATACTTTATTTTTATCGTTGTTTTAATTTACTTTTGTTTTGTTTTTGATACTAATCGTTAGCATTTAACGAAATTAAACAACAATTAGTTTTATTTATGGATTAATAACCGTTCTTATAGTTTGTAAATTCAAAATTCAAAATCCAAAATGATAAAGGTTTTTACTTTTAATGCTTTTTCCGAAAATACATACATTTTATATGACGAGACAAAAGAAGCCGTTATCATAGACCCAGGTTGTTACGATGCGATGGAACAAAAAAAACTTACCGACTTTATTGCCCAAAATCGATTAAAAGTTGTTCGGCTACTCAACACACATTGTCATGTCGACCATGTTGCCGGGAATCCGTTAGTGGTTGAAAAATACGGCGTGGGTTTAGAAATTCATAAACACGATTTATCGGTTTTAAAAAATGCCGTCGCAGCCGGTTTGCGTTGGGGATTTCCGATTCCTGAACAACCGGAACCGTCGCGTTTCATTGATGATAATGAAGAAATCAGTTTCGGAAATACAAAACTTAAAGTTATTTTAGCTCCCGGACATTCGCCGGGCAGTATTTGTTTTTATAACGTCGAAGAAAAGTATTTAATTGGCGGCGATGTTTTATTTTACGGCAGCATCGGTCGCACCGACTTACCGGGCGGCAATCACGAACAATTATTGACGAGTATCACAACACGTTTAATGGTTTTACCCGACGATATAAAAGTTTACAGTGGGCATGGTCCTGCAACGACAATCGGTAGAGAACGTGCAAGCAATCCATTTTTAATCTGAAAGACTTACTGACAATAGACTCACTGACATCGGCTTTTTATTAATAAATCAATTCCTATCGTTAGTAATTCAATTTTTTCACTCTAAAATCTGAAATCGGAAATCCAAAATCGCAATGTCATCATACGAGCAACTACTTTCAAACAACAAACATTGGGCAAAAATAAAAATAAAAGAAGATCCGGATTATTTTGAACGGTTAGTAAATGTTCAAAAACCGGAATTTCTTTGGATCGGTTGCTCAGACAGTCGCGTACCGCCAAATGAAATCACACAAACTAAACCCGGCGAAATGTTTATTCATCGCAACGTGGCGAATTTGGTGATAAGTACCGACATGAATTTAATAAGTGTGTTGCAATACGCCGTTGAAGTTTTAAATATCAAACACATTATTATTTGCGGACACTACGGTTGCGGCGGTGTGACGGCTGCCATGTCAAATAAAATGAATGGTGTCATTGATTTTTGGCTCACGCACATTAAAGATGTGTATCGGTTGCACCGTAAAGAGTTAGATGTATTGCCCGAAGAAAATAATGTGCGTTTGAACAGACTGACCGAATTAAACATTCAAGAACAAGCTTTGAATTTATCGAAAACAAATATCGTTCAAAAAGCGTGGTCGCAACATGATTTTCCGCATATTCACGGTTGGGTTTATGATTTGCACGACGGCATCATAAAACCGGTGTGCGAAATTGTTCCGAGCAAAGATTGGGAGGATAGTATTTATCGGTTTAGTGATTAAGTTTTGCCAATCAGCTACCGGCTGCTACCTTATCATAAATTATCATTCCACCTTCACAAAATGGTTTTAATGATGTTTCGATAAATGTTTTGGTTTGCTCTGCAAATTCATCCGGATAAAGTAAATGCAAATTCGGACCGGCATCTAAACTGAAATAAGTTGGAATGTTTGTTTGTTGTCGCCATTCACGCAAAACTTCTATCATATTCAGAGTATTTGGTTTTAGCAAAGTGAATGAAGGTGAACTCGTCATCATCAAAGCGTGCAAAGTCATCGCTTCATCTTCCGCAATTTGTCCGAATGCATGTGTGTCACCGGATTTTAAAATCTCTAAGAGTGCGATCATACGTTCACGCGCTTGTTTGTAACGCGGTGCAGCGTAAACATTATTATTCATCAAACCATGCCCCATACGACTCGAAACATTTTTCTCGGCAGTACTCACAATTAAAATTGCATCATGATAAGTTTTAAAAACCGGGTGAATGTGCGCGTTAAAATCAATCGCGTACATATCAGAACTGCCCTTTACTTCTTTCATTTTTCCCCACAACGCCATACCCGTATAAACGGAACGACATGCACTGCCGGAAGCTAAGCGTGCAATGTATGAGGCGCGTTTAAAAAATGCCGGCGAATTTTCTTTTAATTTCCCTGTCAAGCGACTTTCCAAAGAACAAAGACACAATGCTAAAGCACTCATACTCGATGCCGACGATGCAATACCCGCCGAGTGCGGAAATGAATTTTCCGATTCGATACGCATATCTAACTGTGTCAAAAACGGAAATTCATTCAAAACAGAAGACATAAAAGCCATTATCTTTTGTCTGAATTTTTCGGATTTATCTGCTTCGCTGAACTCAAACTTTAAACTAATATTATTATCGGTTAAGTTTTTCTTTTGAGAATAATGTAACATCATTTTAGTCACAGCTTTTTGCAAAGTAAAACTGATATTCGGATTGCGCGGTAACTGTACGCCATATTTTCCCCAATATTTTACGATCGCAATATTAGCCGGACTTTTCCAAACGATTTCGCCGGAAAGATTATTTGCACTTGCCAATTCTTTATTATCCATATTACAAAAAACGAATTCGGTAACAAAAAAGTTTTATTGAAAAGTTTAAATTTGTTTTCATGAGCGAAAATCAATTAAATTTCTGTTTTTCTTCCAAATAATTGATTTAAAATATTTTGTATAACTACATCGCGCACAATTTAAACTTAAAATTTTATAACCAACGTCAATTTTGATATTTCAAACGTCACCACAAATGCGCTTTATACCTCCGACGGCATTAATACTGTTTTATATTACAGTAATATTCCGGCAGGCGGATTAGCTATCTGCACCGCACGTTTTAAGGCTCTGGCATCAGCGGATTGTCAATTAAATAATACCTTGTGGTGTGTTTCGGAATTAGATATTCAAGTAGCGCCTTTTCCGATTAATTCAAGTTATACTTAGAATTATGCCACAAGTACGCAGCTCTAATCAATGGGATTTTGTATCGGTGATTCTGTACGAATTGGGGCAATGGTGTCGGTGTTGATCACATTAATAATCCGACGACGTTGATGTTTTGGTCTTTACCCAACGGTATCATTCGACGTACAATTTCCGGCGATGAAATTGAAGCAGCAAAATATCGTTTACAACACAATGTTCAAACACATTGTATCACTTCACCTACACCGCATATTACTTTACCAAATTCTTTTTGTAAAAATGGTATTTGGTTAAATTGTATGACAATAAGAAAAAAATAATGATTTTTTTTGAATTACGAATTACGGATTTTAAAATTATTGTTCGTAATCGGTAATTCGTAAGTCGTAATTCAAAAAGTATTTCGTAATTTGGAATTGATTAACTGTCCCACCTTCGTCCCTTGTTCATTGCCTTTTTCACAATCGGAGCGAAAATGAATACCGGCATAAACGCGACTGATAGAGGCTTCTTTCGCTGCTTGGCGAAAGGAGGTAAAAGAGCGCACAGGCAAACCAAATTCTTTTTCTGTCGTGTCCGTAAACTTTTGGTTATCGCCAAACAAAGCCGTTAAAACTTCTGCCGCCGATGCAGAAATCGTACTGTGTCCGGAAGTATAAGAAGGAAATGCCGGCGTCACTAAATTCGGATGCCATTGTCTGTCTATTTTTGCGCTGATAACAGTTTCCGGTCTCAGGCAAGGATTGCGATATTTTTCATCCCAACAACTGATAAAACCTTCATAAAGTGCAACGGATGTGAGCGCGTAAGTTTTCAAGGAAGTATAGAAATCGGCATTTTTATCTTTTAAAAACAATCGAGCTATCGCCAACCAATGCCCTCCCGGCGTCATTTTTTTATCTTGAAACATCAAATGCCCTTTATGTCGCGATACAAACGGATTATCATCCCAAAAAGAAATGATATTTTCTTGCTCATCTGTCATTGTTTTACTGATGTTGTAAACTTCTTGCGTCTCATTCCAAAACACACTCGTTTTATTTTCACTGTAAGCAGGTGGCGGCGGCGGTTTGCATTGCGACGCAGAATCCATTACCAACGTTTTCATTTTTCCCCAATGTGCTTCTATACCATCAGCATAATCCGGCGTAGTCGGCACCCAACGACCGGGAATATCATTTTTCACTTCAAAGCGCGACATACCGCGCGTTTCTTTATAATTGTCGGTACTTAAACGTTTTATTATCACATCTGCAACTTGTTGACCGAAAGCTACAGAACGATTGTAAACTTCATCCGTCGAGCGCGTTTTGAGTGCGTTTAAGGTTTGTGTTTCAAAAGCGGCAATGTCTTTTACTGAAAAAATAACTTTTGGTGCAACTATACAAAATGCTTTAATGGATGCGACAGTATAATCATAATCTTTTCCTGTCTCGGGTGTCGGCATTTTATTAAAACCTTTGAGTTGATTCGTAATAGATTGTGCAGGTGGCGGCGGTGACGATTCGACGTTAACTTCTTTTATCTTCATCGAAAATTTACCCGCCTCATACGCTGCCAAAAGCGGATATACATAAACGCGACTCGCTACCGGCGGATTGAAAATATCGGTGATGATGATGTCGGTAAGTTTTTTTTCGGCATCGTGCAGATATTCTACGTCAGGTTTTAAGACGATAACCGGTTTGGGTTTGGTATCCTTGCAGGCAGTGAAAATTATTATTGTGAAGAATAGGATTTTGTTTTTCATAAATTTTTTTTACCACATAGGTACAGAGATTCTATTTTGGATGCACCTCACTTTCTTTACGCGTAATATTATTCTTTCCATCAAAAAAAATAATTTCTTGTATATTGTCATCTAACAAAATCGAACGTGAAGACTGCGACAAAAAAGCATTACCCCAATAAAATTCCTGCGTTTGTTTTTGCCCGTTTTTATATAAAATCGTGCATTTTATTTCAGTCGATGTCGGATGTAAAACATTTTTAAGTTTTGTATGTTTGTTGCCAATAGCTGACAGCTGAAAACTGACGGCTGAAAAAACTTTCAAACTATCCTTATTCTGCGTCGCGACAATTAAATCATTCCCTTTTGCCGAAACAATGCGAGATAAAGCACGTGCATCGCCCGGTACATAAAAACCGCTTTCGTTTAGTTCGACGGGTTGAAATTCATTGTTGCCTTTATTTTTTAAAACCAAACCATAAAACGCATCGGCTCTACCGTTTAAAAGTTCCATGCCGTAATCATTGCCGACCATTAGAATATCTAATTTACCGTCGTGATCAATATCGTAAGGCATCATGCCGTAAATCGGTGCAAGTTGAGCTTGCGTTGGTAATTTTGAAATTTTGAATTTTCCGTTGCCCAAATTTTCTATAAAACTCGACGACATCCAATTAGTTTTTAAAATTTGCGCGCCTTCCATTTCTTTTTCGGTAAAAACTTCTTTAACGGTGGCGTTGCCATATTCCGCGTAAGTTTTAAATTTTCGTCGAATGAGCACCAATTGCTTTATCATATCGTCGCGTGTCGGATAAAAATACTCTTTCCGATTGCCAACTGAATCGCGCCAAAAGCACGAAATAAACGGGTCGTATAAACCGTTGCCGTCAAAATCTTTAGCGTAAAGCGTCATCGGTTCGCCGGAATTGCATTTGAAGTAAAGATTTTCGCCAAAATTTCCGACAACGTAATCTATATCACCATCATTATCAAAATCGCCGGCGATGATACTTGTCCACCAACCTAATTTATCTCCGATACCGGTTTCTTTGGAAATATTTTTAAACGTACCGCCCATATTTTTAAAAAACAAAATCGGACTCCATTCGCACGTAACGATTAAATCAATCTTTCCGTCGCCGTCAAAGTCTGTCCAAATCGCATCCGTTACCATACCGATATTGGAAAGTTCGGGACAAACTTGAGCGGTTACATCCGTAAAATGCGGCGCGTCTTTAACTTTCGAGTCATTGTGCAAAATAAAACTCTTATCCGATTTTGGAAAAGTATGTGGCATAATGCGTCCGCCGATAAATAAATCTAATTTTCCGTCGCCGTCATAATCTGCGGCTTTTACGGCTTGACCACATTCTGTTTCTTTCGGTAAAGCATTTTCAGACATTTTAAAATTGCCTTTTCCATCGTTAATCATCAACACATCTTGATAAAAAGGCGAACCTCTATCGTATTGCGCGCTGCCGTGAACAATGTATAAATCTAAATCGCCGTCACCGTCAGCATCAAAAAGCAATGTGCCGAGTTCTTCTTCACTTTTTTTCGGATCAGTTTTATATGTCACTGATTTTTTAGTAAATTTTCCGTCGGCGGATTGAATAAACCAAGTACCATCGTAAAACGCGCTGCCACTGACGTACATATCTTCCAGACCATCACCATTTATATCACCCACAGAAACCGACGGTCCATATTGAGAAAATTTATGCGGAATTGTTTTTTGAAAATTAAAATCAATGAAATCGGAATCGCGACAGATTAAATTCAAACCGGTTTGGGTATTAGGTATTAGGTATTGGGTGTTGGATTTTAATTTGGATTGTTGACTGTTGACTGCGGGGTATAGCACGTTTGCTTCCAACTTGTTTTTCGTACCGCTAATATCCAATACCCAATACCCAATACCCAAATTTAAGAAACTCCACGTTTTATTATTTCTACCGGTAATGACAACCGAATCCACTTTCGTTGCACTGCCCAAACCGACATGAACAAAATTTTCGGAAGCAGACATATAACCGCGATTAGATAACATTTGAACAGCTTGCACTTTATTGTCAAAGTAAACAGTGGCTTTTACACCAAACGCATCCGGATTTTCTTTTTCGCCAATGATCTTTAGGCGCAAATAATTATTGAGCTTTAAGGTTTGAGCTTTGAGCTTTGAGCTATCCGTTTGAGGCTCGCGTCTCAAAGCTAATGGCTCAGAGTTATTATTTAGCGTATTTTCAAACACAAATGCTTTATCGTCAATATTATTCATCACCAAATCCAAATCGCCGTCGTTATCTAAATCGGCATAAATAGCACCGTTTGTAAAAGCAGAAGCCGTCATGCCCCATGCTTTAGATACATCCGTGAAATGTAAATCACCGTTGTTTTTGAAAAGAAATTTCGGAATTTTTACTTGTGGAATCAAGTTTTGTAAATCAATTTTAGAAATAAGATTGCTGTATTCTTGATTGTACGCACCGAAATCATGATCGGTAACATCGCGCGGAAAACCGTTAGTAACTAAAATATCGCGGAAACCGTCATTATCAAAATCGGCAAACAATGGAGTCCAACTCCAATCCGTTTCTTGTACATCGCCGATGAGCGAGCAATCGCTGAACACATTTAAACCGGTTTTCGGGTCGCTGCCGCGATTTATTTGCAACTGATTCCTGAAAAATTGAAACTCATAGCCGTAAGAAGCATTATTTATATACACATTGTAATTGTTCGGACCTTGAAATAATTTTTTGCGTTTGTTGAAATACGGCAACATTTCCGTCGTGAACACATCCAATTTGCCGTCGTTATTCGCATCACCAATGTCGCTACCCATTGCGGATGCGGCTTGATGTTTAAACATTTCAGCAATTCTGTTCGTAAATGTACCGTTTTTGTTGTTGATGTAAAGCAAATCGTTTGAGACATAATCATTCGCTACATAAATATCGAGCCAACCATCATCGTTAAAATCTGCAACGAGTGCGCTGTGACTGTATCCTTCCAATTTTATTCCGGAAGTGAGTGACACGTCGGTAAAAACCGGATGTCCTAATTTTTCATTCCAATCGTTTCGATACAATCGGTCTCTGTTTGGCGACGAACCATCCGAAGGTTTTTTGAAAAATTGATTCGGATATTTTGTATCCATAAAATTCACAGACAGAAATAAGTCGAGGTCGCCGTCGTTGTCGTAATCAAAAAATTGGCAATTCGCGGAGTGGGTCGTGTCAGCGATACCATATTCGTGTGCCATTTCTTTAAAATGCGGTACACCTTGCGTGTCATTGCCTTGATTGATAAAAAGTAAATTTTCGCGTAGCACCGGGTTATTCACAAAAGTATTGCAGACATAAATATCTTGCTTGCCATCGCGATTAATATCCAAAATTGTTACACCTGCCGACCATTGCCCTTTTCGTTTTTGAGCTCCGGATTTTTCTGTAATGTCCTCAAATTTCATTTTACCTTTGTTAAGGTACAATTTATTTTCGACTTGATTGCCGGTAAAATATAAATCTTGCAAACCATCGCCATTCAAATCGCCGACGGCTACACCGCCGCCATTATAAATAAATTCGGAAGTTAAGATGTTCAAAGTATCATTTTCAACAATGGTATTATTGAAAGTAATACCGGTGACACTGCCGTCTAATTTTTTGAAAAGGGTAGGGGTTTCTTCTTTTTTGCAGCCAACAAATAGAAAAATGAAAAATGAAAAATGAAAAATGAAAAATTTATACAGTTTTTTAAACATTTCCCTAATCAATTAATTTTACAAAAAAAACGTAGAGAGGCAATGCTTGTGTGTCCACTAACGACCGGCAAAAACTGATTTACAATTTATTTTCCGAATTAACAGGAGACGCAATGTCTTGCACCTCTATAATATGCTATTCATATTTAACATTGAAATCGTAAATCCAAAATCATCAAAGCGTTGCCATATCAATCACAAAACGATATTTCACATCGCCTTTCAACATACGATCGTATGCAGCGTGAATATCCTTTATGTTGATGAGTTCAATATCTGCGACGATATTGTGTTCGGCGCAAAAATCGAGCATTTCTTGCGTTTCCGGCAAACCGCCGATAGAAGAACCTGCTAAACTTTTTCTGCCATTAAGCAAACTGAAACCTGCAATCTGTACGGGTGTAGGTGGAATACCAACGCAAATATGTACGCCGTTTGTTTTCAATAATTTCAGGTACTGATTATAATCATGCTCTGCGGAAACGGTATCAATAATAAAATCAAAACTATTTTTACAAGCAGCTAATTGCGCTTTATCGGAAGTTAAAACAAATTTATGCGCACCGAGGCGTTTTGCATCCGCTTCTTTTGAAAGAGAAGTGCTCAACATCGTTACTTCCGCTCCGAATGCTGCCGCAAATTTTACTGCCATGTGACCCAAACCACCGAGACCCAGAACTGCTACTTTATGTCCTTTACCAATTTTCCAATAGCGCAAAGGCGAATAAGTTGTGATGCCGGCGCATAATAAAGGTGCAACAGCAGGTAAAGATAATTTATCGGAAATTTTAAAAACAAAATCTTCGTGCGTGACAATCAGATTGGAATAGCCGCCGTAAGTGGGTGTTTTTTTATCTTGTTCTAAAGCGTTGTAAGTACCGGAATTGCCGTTTTCGCAATACTGTTCCAATCCGTCGTTACAATTCGAGCAAGTGCGACAAGAATCAACTAAAACACCGACAGCCGCTAAATCACCGGCTTTAAATTTTTTTACGTGCGAACCGACTTTTGTAACGCGCCCTACGATTTCATGACCGGGAACCATTGGATATGTACCGGGGAACCATTCACTTCTGATTTGATGTAAATCGGAGTGACACACGCCGCAGTACATAATATCAAATTGAACATCGTGTGCGCCTACTTGACGGCGCGTAAAATCCCATGGTTTTAAATCTTCTGTCGGACTAAATGCCGCGTAAGCTTTTGCAGGTGTCATAATAGTTGTTAGTTATTAATTGTGAGTTGAAATAATTTTCTCTTGAAACCGTAAAATTAAACTTTATGACATAAAAAAAGGCAAACAATGAATAATTATTAATTGTTAGTTGTTAGTTGTTAATTATAGAAATTAACCATTAACCATTAACCATTAACCATTACAATTGCTTGCCTCAAAAATTACTAAAATGTATGAAAAAAAGTCTTTTTTAATTGACAATTGATAATTGATAATTGACAATTGATAATTGATAATTGATAATTGACAATTGATAATTGACAACGAAAAATAATTGTCAACTGTCAATTATCAATTGTCAACTAAATTAGTATCCCGGATTTTGTTTCAAAATATCCGACCCTTGCAAGTCAATTTGAGCTTGAGGTATCGGAAGATATTCGTTTTTACCGGCTTTAAAAGTAGTACCGCCTAATTGGTTAGATAAAATTTTACCTTCAAATTGTAAATAAGCATTTACCACTTTATCCGCTACACCCCAACGCACTAAGTCGAAGAAACGTTGACCTTCACCGGATAATTCCAAGCGACGTTCGAAACGCACCGCATTACGTGCAAAAGCTTGGTCTGTAAAAGGTGTATCATAAGTGCCAATGACGTAATTAGCAGCTGCTTTACCGTTTTTACTTACAAAAGCAGCCGGATTAGCAGCGCGTTTACGCACAGTATTAACATACGCACGTGCGGTTTCTAAACTGCCTACTTCAACTTCACATTCAGCAGCCATTAAAAGCACATCGGCAAAGCG
>JAYTIA010000108.1:0-2300 GCA_043732145.1 Saprospiraceae bacterium | reverse complement strand
CCAACAAATTATGCAAAATGTTGGTCAAATGTAATACGTCTGCTTTAATGTAAGGTTGTTTGGCTTCTAATTTTTGAATTAAAGTTCCGTTGAGTTGTTCAATTTTCACTTGAATAGTCGGCAAAACCACATGGAGCAACTCGTGTAAGTTAATGGTTTCCGGATTGATTTGGAGCGAATTTTTATCGAGCCTATTGATTTGCAATACTTTTTCGACCTGCATATTCAAACGATTATTCTGTTCGCGCATAATCGCCGTATATTTCGATAAACGCGCATCATTCACAATCGTAGGATAAGTTGCCAAAAAATCGGATGCCACTTTAATCGTTGAAATAGGTGTTTTAAATTCATGCGTCATATTGTTGATGAAATCACGTTGCAACTCTGACAGCCTTTTTTGACGCAGGATGACCGTTAAAGAATAAATGAAAAACAAAACCGTGAATAAAGAAATGCCGGTAAAAACAAGCGTAAAACTCATCGAACCGATTAAATACGATGTGCGTTTAGGAAAGCGCACGACGAAGTAATAATTAGCACCGGGATTATCTAATTTAGGAAAATTTTTATTGATAACAGCCGAATCCGAAGCAGCCGAAAAAGTTATGTATCGCCCATACACCATTTTTTCGTCGTGACAATCGTAAATCGAATAATCGAAATCTTCGTTAAGCGCGACTTGTTCTATATTTTTGCGCAAATAAAAATCTAAAGTTTTTGCATCAATTTGACTGTTAACGTTGACGGCATAAGTATTTGACGACAGCGGTTTAATCAAATTTTGTTGCGGTAACAAGGCTTGATTCACCACCGAAATTTCTTTCGCTACATTTAATAAGGCGATATTAACGGCGTGGTCAAAATTGCGTTCGGTTAAATCCCACGTGCGCAAGACCCAAAACGTTTGAGTGCCAATCACTAAAAGTATCGCTAATGCACCCAAAATTACAACCCGCGTAATGGTACTATTATTCATCTTTTAAACTAAAAAAAATTTGAAGCATAAAAATACATTCAAATTTAGGTTTTTTTTTGATAATTGTATCAAAGCGGTTAAAAAAAAGAAAAAAAGTCCGACAAAAAACAAATCTGTTCTTTTCGGACTTTTTTCATCAAACCAAATTTTATATTCATTTCGTTTTCCTAATCATTATACTGCCGTGCATATTTTTCATTAGCATTTCAGGTCCGCCGCCGTTTATTTTTCCAATTATCCAATCTTCTACACTAATTTTGTATAAGCCGGAATTATTTGTTTTAGTCGCTTTAGGTTGAGATTTATTAATATCTATATCGAAATCGCTGTAAACTTCGCCCATTTCCGATTTTAATTTGACATTTGCTTTTACACCTGCCGGAAAAGTAACATCTACATCGCCGGTTAAAGTTGTAAATGCCAATGGTGCATTCGGCTCAACTGATTTGAAAGTCACAAGTACATTTCCATTAACGGTTGTTGCAACTGCTGAACCTGAAATATTTGTGAGTGAAATACCGCCATTCACATTATTCACTTCTAATTTTCCGTTCACACCGTCAACAAAAATATTGCCGTTATTAACGGTACCAAGTTTTAAATTTGCGTTTTGCGGTATTTTTAAACTCAGATGAATAGGTCTTTTATATGAATCTGAATTGATACGGATGTGGTTGTTTTTTTCTTCGGCAGTCAATTCAAAATTCACACCCGAATTAATGCGCTTCATACCTTTAGAGTTGGTTTGAGAATTATTCTCATCATCGTTTTTAGAATTAGTTTGTGCATCAATGATGATGTCTTTGCCGTCGTAAGTCACAACCTTTATTGAGCCGTTTATTAAGTTAGCGTCTAAAGAAAATGATTTACCGGGTTCGCTCAAAGGCACAATCAATTGTTCTTTCGAATCTACTTGTGCAGATAATTGGCAAGTTAAAGTAATGAACACTAATACAATTTTTATCGCTTTCATATTGTTTTTTTTATAGGGCGTTGCCCTCTTTTGTTGTCTCTAAAATATTATTAATTTTTATTGTTTTGTTTTCCGGCATCCGGTGTGCGGCATCCGAAACTACGATTGCTTTTTTATATAAATATTTCCGTTCAACGTTTCAAATTTGAAAATCTTGCCACCGTTACCCACGCGCAAAGATGTATTTTTATTGAGTTTATAAACAGTGCCGGTATTTTTAGTGGTATTTGTTTTTATGACCGTAGCCGGCAAAATTTCAGTATTCGGAAAATCTGTAAAAAATTCGCCGTTCATACTTTTAAATTGTAAATCGGCAGAGAGATCAGAAGGAAAAGTAACATTGAGCTC
>JAYTIA010000107.1:0-2301 GCA_043732145.1 Saprospiraceae bacterium | reverse complement strand
AAAAATTGAATTTATAAATTTTAATTTCCTGCTCACGATTATTTACGAAGACTCATAGTATTTCGGTTTTATGGAATTGAAAAAAAATAAAAATGATTTTTTTCTTGAGACGCAAAGCATCGTGTCTTTATAATTATTTGATCGCAATGGTTCGGTACTGTATCACTTCAAAATCCGTTTAATATCATTCGCCTTTTCAAACATTTTATAAAGTTCATCGTATTTTTTTTTGATGAGGCAAGAACGCATCGTGCTGAGAATATGAATATGTTCGTCTAAAACATCTAAAACATTGTCGCGGTTTTGTTCGAAAATCGGAACCCATGTGTCCGGATTACTTTTGGCTAAACGCACCGTGCTTTGAAAACCGCCGCCGGCTAATTCAAATATTTTTTCTTCGTCGCGTTCTTTTTCTAAAATCGTCAGAGCCAATGCAAAACTCGTGATGTGCGAAATATGGCTGATGTACGCCGTGTGTACGTCGTGCGATTCGGCATCTAAATAAACAATATTCATTTTGAGTGCGATAAAAAGTTTTTTTACGGTGTCCAATGCCGAAGCGTTACTCGATTGAATATCACACAAGACACAAACTTTTTCGGAAAATAAATTCGGAATAGCGGCATCGGGTCCGGAAAACTCCGTTCCCGCCATCGGATGCGCCGCGACGAAATTACCGCGATTCGGATGATTCTTTACCGCTTCGATAACATTTACTTTCGTTGAACCGACTTCAACTACAATCTGATTTTTATTAATTTTGTCTAGAATATGCGGCACTAATCGCGCTAAACTGTTGACGGGTGTTGCAACAATGATGATATCGCTTTGCACAATGGCATCTTCGAGCAGCATTATTTTTTCGACGATACCGAGTTCGACGGCGCGTTTCGCGTGTTGTTCGTTATTGTCAACGCCAATAATTAATTGAGCGAAACCACTTTCGCGCAAGCTGATGGCTAATGAACCGCCGATTAATCCCAGACCTACTATTGTTATTGTCACTTTAAGATTTTGGATTTTAGATCTTGGATTTTGGATTTTTTAATCAATCTAAAATCCAAAATCGTCAGTTGTTTTTCTGAATTCTTTCCATCGCCATATCAAAAACTTTTTCATGACAACACAGCGATACACGGACATAATTATTCCCTTGACTACCAAAAATACCGCCTGGGGTTATGAACACATTCGCACCGTATAAAATTTTATCCGCCAATTCGTAACCGTCTTTGTATTGCTTTGGAACTTTTGCCCATACGAATAAACCTTGTTGTTTTTTACTGAACTTACAGCCTAAAAGTTTGAGTAGTTCCATTGCTTTTTTTTGTCGGCGGGCATAAATTTTATTCAAATCTGAATGCCAAGAATCTTCTGCGTTGAGGGCTTCTACTGCCGCAAGTTGCATCGGCAAAAACATACCGCTGTCCATATTCGATTTAAAACGAATGACCTCACTCACGCGCTCCTCTTTTCCGACCAACCAACCAATACGCCAACCTGCCATGTTATGACTTTTTGAAAGCGAATTGAGTTCAACTGTACAATCGCGCCAACCTTTGCTGGTGCAAATAGACATCGGTTCGTCGTTTAAAATAAAACTATACGGATTATCATGAACGATTAAAATATCGTGCGCTTTTGCAAAAGAAATAAGTTTGTTAAAAAATTCTCGCGTTGCCGGTGCACCTGTCGGCATTTGAGGATAATTGACAAACATCAATTTTACTTTCGATAAATTGTGTTTTGCGAGTGCTTCAAAATCAATTAACCAACCGTTTTTTTCGGAGAGTTTATACTCCAAAACTTTCGCACCGGTTAATGTCACAGCAGAACGATAAGTCGGATAACCCGGATTCGGTACCAATGCCACGTCGCCGTGTTCCAAATAAGTCATACAAATGTGCATAATACCTTCTTTCGAACCGATGAGCGGTAAAATTTCGTTGGCGGGATTAATTTCCGCGCCGTAATGTTTTTTATAAAATTGTGCAATCGCTCCGCGCAATTGCGGCGCACCATGATAGCTTTGATAGCCATGCGCATTCGGTAAAACTGCTTTTTCGGAAAGTACAGTAATTGTCTTTTCCGACGGCATTAAATCCGGACTGCCGATACCGAGATTGATTATCGCTTTGCCTTGCGCATTCAATTCAGCAATTTCGCGCAGTTTTTTAGAAAAATAATATTCGTTGACACTGTTTAAGCGAGAAGCAAGTTTCATTATTGTTGAAAGTTAAAAGTTAGTTGAAAGTTAAAAGTTGAAAGTTAGTTGAAAATTGGTTGAACTTCATTCATTTT
>JAYTIA010000106.1:0-6159 GCA_043732145.1 Saprospiraceae bacterium | reverse complement strand
TCAGAATTTTATTAATTCCGGCAATTTTGAAAATTCTGATTCAGATAATTTGCCGCCGTCCACCAATTTCAGCGAAAAAGTAACGATGACTTACGACCTCGCGGATAATTTATTGACAAAAACGCGCACGCACAAACCGGACGCGATTTTTTGTTCTTGATTTTTTCTTTGGTTCTTTCTTTTGTATCAAGACAAAAGAAAGAAAAATCTCGCGCGGCAATATAAGGCTTTTACTTTTTTCACTGTCAATTGTCAATTGTCAACTGTCAATTAAACTTGCTGCTCGTTCATTTACTTTCTTTTGCCTTGATACAAAAGAAAGTAACAAAGAAAAAATCAAGAACATAAAAATGCCTCCGGCTTTATGTTCGGCTTGCGCTTTTTTCCCGCGCACTTGCCACACCTGCAAATTATCTGAATCAGAATTTTCAAAATTACCGGAATTAATAAAATTCTGAAAATCCTGATTCAGACGTTTGCGTTCACATGTTTTTTCTTATTTCCAACAGGTCAATGAACTTTTTTCTGCGTACAGCAGAGGTTTTTTTTCTTTATTCATAACGTTATCGAGCGAAGCGAGTCGAAAAAGTTAAAAGAAAAAAAGCGTGATAAAAAACCAAATTATAGATAAAACCATATACCAATTAACAACAGTAAACTTATTATCGTAGATGTCTCTATTCAAGTCGATTTCTCTAAAAATCTTTATATACCTCTTTTTGTAGTATAGGATGAAATATGTTAGCGATGATAAAATAATTATTACACTCCAAATAACTTTATTTTCACCATATACTTTTGACAGTTTATGCTTTTGGTCAAAATTATAAACGGCAAACATGATATGTGATTGAATAAACAGTGTAGATGCAACCCAAGAATATACATCCGGAAACATTTCGCCCCTGTTTTGATAAAACTTATAAATTTTATAGTTGAGCAAATACCAATATATCATAAAATAAAGTTAAAGAATATGTTATTAATTGTTTTCATGATAATAATATTTATTGATTAAATCCTCTCCCCGCTCGCCCCCGGTCTTCCCTAAAAAAACACAAACGCTGGTCAAAGACTGAAGACTTTGACTGATTATTTTCAGGTCAGGAGACCTGAAAATAATCAGTCAACCCGTTTTTATCAGTAGCTTGTCGGCAAAACCGGACCAATAGCTTCAATCAAATCAATGTCGAGTAAACCTTTTTTACCCGTAAAATAATCGCCGACACTGCTGTATATATAATACGTCATATCATTAACTATTCCGGCACGCACCGGATTCATGTGTATATAATCCAATTTTTGCCAAATGACTTGTAATGTCCACAACGCAATCGGATGATTATCTTGTTGCCAAAATTGAAAGTTTCGATTGTTCGGATTCACCGTCGCAAAATATTTGAACATATACATCAGCCACTCTCGCCTACTTTCCGGTTCTTGTCGAATGCTTTCCAATATCTATGCGCCGTGAATTTTTTGAAATCGCGCAGCATGTCACTCAAATCCAATTGCTCCGTGAAAACTATTAAATGCAAGTGATTCGACATTATCACCTACCCGACAACGTGTAATCCTTTATTTTCTCGACAATAGCGCAAACTTTCTAAAATAATATCGCGGTAGCGTTGCCGACTGAAAATGTCTATCCAACCGACGACCGTCAATGTCAAATAATTTAAACCTTGTTGTTCCCGAATTTTGTATCTGCTCATTGTTGTTACTTAAGTTTTGGTGAAAAACTCAAATATACAATGATTTTTATTTTCCGATAACCCGATTTTTTTCAAAGAACTTGCTCAATGTGTGCCGGTCAGGAGACCGGCAAATAGTGGACGAAAGTCTGCAGACTTTCGCCAGCGCACACGTTTTTTTAATTTAAAATGAACACCTACTGCCAGCAGGTACAATCAGTTTAATCGTTTGGTTAGTGAAAAAGTTTAGCTAATTAAATACTTTTTTAAAGCAAGAAGCCCATTTGAAATAATTTCATATGGGCTTCTTGCTTTAATTAATATTCTATTCTTAATACTTCACACCTTTATAATCTACAGGCGCAAAAGAAGTAAAAATAGAATCAGGCATAGATGAATAAACTGCTAAAGGCGCGAGTGATAAACCTTTTCCGCGATTCGGCGATAGCATTATATGTCCGTAAGCGCGGTATTCCGAATTAGGAACACTCATCGCCGGTTTTGGATCTGTTGATTTAGGAAAATAATCCCATTGCGTCACTAAATGCGTTAAAGGATTGGCATAGATATTATATTTATTGTTCGGCGTATCGCCGACATTTTTAAAAGTTAATTCAATCACATCGGATTCCGCACCAATCGCATTATTTTTTTTACCTAATGATTTCAATGTTACACCGCTGTCCTTCAATTTAAAAGGCATGACTAACCAATAAGAATCGTTTACCCAAAACGATTTACCGCGTCCGAGATATTTTTTTATGGAATCCGGTTGTGTCATCAAAACGCCATCTTGCATCACACTGCCTGTCATATCTTTTAGGTTCAGCCGGACGTGTAAATTTTTATCTAAAAAATCAATCCGAACGCGCTCACCCCATTTATCCCAAATCAAATCGCGTTTACCGAGAAAAGTCCATTTAATGTAGTGCGTCATGTCCCACGCATAACGTCCACCATTCGCTTTCATAATAGAATCGGCGAGTGCAACAGCCGCAGGATCGGAATTTTGAGCGTCAAAACCTGCCGCCGGTGTGTTGGGCACTTCCTTATAAACAAATTTTTTTCCGGCATTACACGCCACCAAAAAAATCAAAGTACAAAAAGAGAGTTTAATTAAATTTTTCATGAAACAATTATTTTAAATTAAGAATTACGAATTTAGAATTTAGGTAATTTTATTTTTACGCGATGCGAAGATAAGATGTGAATTATGATTCATCATTCATCATTTATCATTTTATGAACTAATTCTTTCAAAAAAAAAGAATTACTATCGTAACGAATACCAATAGCATGAATTTTAGTAGGCTTGGACATTTTATTTTTTTAACGGTTCGGAAAATTATTGTAGAATAAAAAATAGATGTAATTTTGTGCAATTATTGTGATTTCATTTTCGTAATTTTTTAACATTATCTTCTTCGAGAAAACAAACACATATATTACCGAACAAGTTCCGGCAATAACTTTTTCAAATTTTTCCCTCATCATTCGTCATGACTCTATCTTCAAAACTTTTTACACTTTTTATTTTATTGGTTATCTTGGCTTGTAAACCGGATACTAAACTGCAAAAAACGCTTATCGGAAAATGGGAATTAGAGGAAGGCGAGCGCAACAGTCAAACTCAAGAATCATTAAAAGGAATTTTTATTGATTTTGGCAACGATAGTATTACTACTAATTTTAACGCCACTACAATCGCCGAAACAGTGCCTTATAAATTAAACGGTGACAAAATTACTCAAAAAGATAATATTCCTATTGAATATACCATAGAAAATCAAACAGATTCAACGCTTCAATTATATACGGAATTGCGGGGTAGTTCTTTTCGCTTGTATTTGAAGAAGAATTGAAAGTTAATGAAATACGGTCGTCTGACAAATGTGATATTCGTTGATAACAAAGAAAATACACCTCCTTATAAAATCTGGGTGTTTGAAAAAATGTTTTCTTTGCCAGGTGATAAAGTAAAATTTCTATTTTATAATACAGATAAAGTCGTCGGTAATTATCGTTTATTGCAATCAAATGACATTAACGAAGTCAACAATCTGCAGTGGTTGAAAGACTTGTATAAAAAAGTCACACCAAAAAATTTGAAAATCAAAGATCATAACGCCGAAAGACTTTTTAATAAAAATTGAATTTGTCGGAAAAAATTTATTTTCTTTTAGAAAAATAATAAAATACCGGAATACCGGACAACACAATCAATAAGCCGGGCCAAGTGTAAAGCGGTTTGTATATCAATAAAATAATACCAATCGTTATTGCAGCAATGATATATAAAATCGGTAAAACCGGATAACCGACAGCGCGATAAGGGCGTTCTGAATCCGGATTTTTTATACGCAAAATAAATACGCCGGCGACGGTGAGAATATATAAAATAAGTACGGCAAAAATTACATAATCCAACAAATCACCGTACGTACCGGAAAGGCAAAGCAAACAAATCCAAAAACATTGTATCCAAAGCGACATACCCGGCACACCGTTTTTATTGAGTTCTACCGCTTTTTTAAAAAACAACCCATCCTCTGCCATCGCTTGATAAACACGTGCACCCGAAAGAATTGACCCGTTGCAACAACCGAAAGTAGAAACCATTATCAATCCCGCCATCACCAATACACCAATTTTGCCGAGCATGACAGAAACAGCAGCCGTACCGACACGATCCAATTCTGCAAATTGAATCCCGCGTTCTAAAACACTTGTACCCGTTGCTTTTCCGTCAATCGGTAGAACACCGAGATAAATGACGTTGGCTAATAAATAAATTGAAGTAACGAGAATAGTTCCGAGAATCATACTTCGTGCAACGTTGCGCGTCGGATTTTCCATTTCACCGGAAACAAAAGTGACGTTTTCCCAAGTAATAGAAGAAAAAAGTGTGCCGACCATAGAAACGCCAATCGCCGCAAACAAACTCATACTCGCAGGATCTGTGCGAGCAGATGTACTCCACATATCGCTGAAATTATGTGTCAATATACTTTTATCGAAACAGAAAAAACCGATGAGAATTAATCCGAAAAGAGCGATGAGTTTTGCAAAAGTAAAAACGCGCTGTAACAAACTTCCACCTTTCAATCCGCGTGTATTAATGTAAGTAAGTAAAATAATAGCGACAATTGCTAGTAATTGCGCTCTTGAAATATGCAAGACACCTAAATCAAGAACAATATTTTTTTCGCTGAAAAAAGGAAATAAAACGCCGGCATATTTTGCAAATGCCACTGCAACCGCAGCAATTGTACCGGTTTGAATCACGAGAAATAAACTCCAGCCGTATAAAAAACCAACGAGCGGATTGTACGATTCACGAAGATAAACATATTGTCCGCCGGCTTTCGGCATCATCGCTGAAAGTTCGCCGTAACTGAAAGCAGCCATAATCGTCATCGCACCCGCAATTGCCCAAGTGAGTAATAAATAACCGGCACCGCCGACGTTACGCGCGATGTCGGCACTGACAATAAAAATACCGGAACCTATCATCGAACCGGCAACGAGTAAAATGCCATCAAGTAAAGTTAGTTTTTTTTGCATTGATTTATCGTTTTAATTTTCGTCTTATAATTTTTCAAAAAAATCATTCATCATAACTTCCCAAACAAAGGTAGATATTTTTTCGGTTTTAATAGCTCTATCAATATTTCCCGTTTTCCGGAAATCTTGATAAATTTTTAAAATAAAATTTTTAATATCATTATATGCTTCCGAAGTATAAGTCACCAAACCGGCGTTAAAACTACTCATAATCTCTTCAAATTCTTCATCTTTTTTATCGCCGTTTATAATTACCATTATCGGATTGCCGGCAGCCAAGTATTCATAAAATTTTGTGGTCATGATGCCGTCATTGCCGTCTTTTGTTGCCGAAAAAACTAAATTAATATGCGCATTGCGTTGGATTTCTAAAGCCGTTTCTCTTGATACAATACCTTTTGAAATAAAAATGTTTTCTAAACTAAAATCAGTTATTGCTTTTTGCCACATAGAAGTGTCTTTGCCGGCGTAAATCATTTCAATTTCAGTTTTGCTGATTAGATTTTCTGCCATTAAATCTTGAACAGCGTGTGCAAGTACGTCAACAAGTTCATAACCGTACATACTGCCTGTATAAGCGATTGTAAATTTAGTAAAAGGCGTACGTATGAAATTTAAAATATTTTCATCAATGCCGTTTCTTAAAACATAAAAATTGGGTTTATAAACATTTAAGCGCGTCGTTAATCCATTAGAAACCGTTGTAACTATTTTTGCTTTTTTTAAAATAAATTTATGAACCCTGTGTTGAAATTTTTCAAAAATAACGTTATCCAAAATAGTACTGACGGGCAAATCTCTGTAATCTGCTATCCAAACCAAAGCCGGAAAAAATAATTTCAACAGATATGCGGTAAAATGATCGGACATTGGACCGAAAGAGCTGTAAACATATTTAATA
>JAYTIA010000105.1:0-2301 GCA_043732145.1 Saprospiraceae bacterium | reverse complement strand
CATTGTATTTCGACGTATCATTTGAATAAAAAATGGTTGCCCATTTGCCGGAAATATCTTTAATCGGTTTTTTATTTAAAGTCGTGAAACGGTGATCGTCACCTTGATGGGCGATAAAAGGTATAGATAATTTTTTTACCGGAAAAACCCACTCACCCTCCATTACCCGTTCGCGATAAACTGCGCGAATAAAAGAACCGTATACCGGAAAGTCAACGCGAATTGTATCTTGTCCTGTCGCTTTATTGTGTCCGATTTTTACATCTTCAGCATCCGATTTTATTTTTTCGTCGCCGTTGATGATAGCAACGGTGACAGTTGAGTCATTGGTATATCCTATTTCTAATAAAAAAGGTAACTCGCCGGAAGTTGCTTCTTCAAATTTCAGATTTAATTTTTCAGCTAAATACGCGCCTTTTTTATTGGGTGTAATCTGTGAAGGCGTAAGTTGTAACACCGCACGCCAAATACCCGGTGCCACTTTCGAATAATGGTTAGGCATAACAAAACAAGCCGAAAAAATAAAAGCAAGTGCGAAAAAAAATACGAAGTACGTATTAGTTTTACGGTGTGAAATAAATTTTCTCATCAAAAACGTTACAAAGAAAATGATAAGCAATGAGAAAGAAATAAGTTTTGCCAATAGGATTAATTATTTTTTGGTCAGAATTCTTATCTTGTAAGGCGAATATCGGGTAATATATAACGCAAAAGATAATTATTATAGACATAAAAGAATAAGTCTAACGGTGGAATTTATTTCTTTCCCGTTCCTAAAACTGCGTTTAAAAAAGTCGAACAAAAATAGTTTTATTTTTGACACAATAAGAATATTAAAACAAGAATATTGTAAAATAGTTGTATTTTATGTTATTTGCAAAAAAACTCTGTAACCGTTTTCTCTTTTATTCTGAAAATAAATAATTAAATGTAATTTTGTTTGATTTTTCAAAACCAACTTTATTTATGAAAATAACTTGGCAAGGCGTTTATCCGGCGGTCACAACAAAATTTACAGCTGATGATACTTTAGATTTTGATGCCATCGGCAAAAATTTTCAAGCGCAATTAGATGCCGGTGTGGACGCGCTTATTCTCGGCGGTTCTCTTGGCGAAGCGAGTACGCTCGATGATGATGAGAAATTTGAACTGCTCAAGTTTTCCCTCGATTTTGTAAAAGGCAAAATTCCGGTGATTATGAATATCACGGAAGGTGCGACGCGCAAAGCTGTTAATTTTGTAAAAAAATCGGAAGCACTTCGGGTTGACGGTTTTATGGCTTTGCCGCCGATGCGTTATAAAAGTGATGAACGCGAAACCATTCATTTTTTCAAAGCCATCGCCGATGCGACTGACAAGCCGATTATGATTTACAACAATCCGGTGGATTATAAAGTGGAAGTAACAATAAAAATGTTTGAAGAACTTTTGCGGGATTGCAAAAATATTGAAGCCGTAAAAGAATCTACACGTGATGTATCCAATGTGACGCGCCTAAAAAATGCTTTCGGTAATCGTTTGAAAATTTTGTGCGGTGTAGATACCTTAGCTATGGAAGAATTATTAATGGGTGCAGATGGTTGGGTGGCCGGTTTAGTTTGTGCTTTTCCGGCGGAAACTGTTGCAATTTATCGTTTGATAAAAGCCGGTGAATACGAAGAAGCGCGAAAAATTTATCGTTGGTTTATGCCGCTTTTAGAATTAGATATTCATCCGAAACTTGTTCAATATATTAAATTGGCGGAACAATGTGCCGGAATCGGCAACGAAAATGTACGCACACCGCGTTTGCCTTTAGTCGGTGAAGAGCGCAAGCGTATTCTTAAAATTATTGAAACAGGAATTAAAACGCGACCGAAACAATTATCTGATCAAAAAATTCATGGATAAAAAAGAAATTAATTTAGTTTTAAAAAAATCAGAGAAAGCATTTAAAATTTATCGCGACATTTCTAATGTCAATCGTGCGAATTTTTTACGTGCAATTGCCACAGAAATTGAAATACTCGGTCACGCACTTTTAGATACGGCAAGCAGAGAAACAAATTTGCCCATAACGAGATTGACGGGTGAACGCGGGCGCACACTTTTACAATTGCGTTTGTTCGCCGATTTAATTGAAAACGGTGCCTATGTAGAACCAATTATAGAAAAGAATTTGCGAAAAATGTTGATACCGCTTGGTACTGTTGCCGTTTTCGGTTCAAGTAATTTTCCTTTTGCCTATTCAACTGCCGGCGGAGATACGGCTTCCGCATTAGCTGTCGGTTGTCCGGTCATCGTGAAAGGGCATCCGGCGCA
>JAYTIA010000104.1:0-2304 GCA_043732145.1 Saprospiraceae bacterium | reverse complement strand
AAAAAAGCGTTTTTGCAAACTTGTTTGCAAAAACGCTTTTTTTTATTTCCGAAAAACCATTAACCACAACTAATTTAAAATCTTAAACTTCGTATATTTCACCAACGCTTTGGGCATCACAATGCCTTCGGGCGTTTGGTTATTTTCTAAAAGTGCGGCAATGATGCGCGGCAAAGCTAATGCAGAACCGTTGAGTGTATGTACGAGATGAATTTTACCGTTCGCGTCTTTATATCTGCATTTCAAACGATTGGCTTGATAGTTTTCAAAATTACTCACCGAACTCACTTCCAACCAACGTTTTTGTGCTGCCGACCAGGCTTCGAAATCATAAGTCATAGCAGAAGCACTGCTCATATCGCCGCCGCAAAGTTTTAAAATGCGATACGGCAATTCGAGTTTTTGCATCAATTTTTTCACATGATTTATCATTTGCGCGTGTACTTCGTAAGATTTTTCCGGCTGCACGAATTGTACAATTTCCACTTTGTCGAATTGATGCACGCGATTTAATCCGCGCACGTGCGCACCATAACTGCCTGCTTCGCGACGGAAACATTGCGAATAAGCGCAGAGTTTGACAGGAAAATCTTTTTCGATAAGTATCACATCGCGCAAAATATTAGTCACCGGTACTTCTGCCGTCGGAATCAAGTACAAATCATCTTTTTCTGCGTAATACATTTGTCCTTCTTTGTCCGGTATTTGTCCGGTGCCACGCGCTGATGCTTCATTGACCATGAGTGGCGGGATAACTTCTTCGTAGCCGGATTTGTGTGCTTCGTCAAGAAAAAACTGAATGAGTGCGCGTACTAATTTCGCACCTTTACCTCTGAACACCGGAAAACCGGCACCGGTTATTTTCACGCCTAGTTCCAAATCGAAAATACCGTATTTATTCGACAGTTCCCAATGCGGCAAAGCATCAGCTGATAATTCCGGCAACGGTTGCGACCACGCTTGAAAAACTTCATTCTCTTCCGGCGTTTTACCGAACGGTACGCGATGATTCGGTAAATTCGGCAGACCCAATAAAATATCTTCGAGACTTTGTTCGGATTCTTTTCGCGTTTCTTCGAGTTGTTTGGTTTTTTCTTTCAGTGCGGCTACTTCGATTTTGGCGGTTTCTGCTGCCTCTTTTTTCCCGTTCTTCATCAATTCGCCAATTGCTTTCGATGCTTTATTTATTTCCGAAAGTGTATTATCCAATTCGGTTTGCGCACTGCGACGTGTTTCATCAGTGCTTAATATTTTTTGAAGCGTCTCGTTGATGGCTTCATCCGTCCAATTTCTTTTTTTAAATCCTGTAATGACGCGCTCATGCTCGTCTCTGAAAACGCTAAGTTGTAACATGGTTATCGGTTATTGATCATCAATTAATTATTCGTTCTGAATAAGCGCAAAACTAATGCCTATAAACGAAAAAAGGATGAGGAAGTTTAAATTATAGCCAATAACTCATCATCAATAACCGATAACCATTTCATAAAACAACGCTGCCGTCGCGCTCTTCTTGTACTTTAAAGGGAAAAACCAAAATAAAACTGCTGCCTTTTTCCGGTTCACTTTTAACGTCAATCGTACCTTTATGTGCCGTCATCATCGCTTTTACATATGATAAACCTAACCCGAAACCTTTCACGTCATGTACATTGCCGGTAGAAACGCGAAAAAATTTTTCAAAAATGCGTTTGCGTCCTTCTTTACTCATGCCGATACCGTTGTCGGTAACGGTCACTTCAACGCCGCGAGTGACATTGCGCGTGGAAACAATAATTTGAGGTTTTAGAGGTGTATATTTATTCGCATTGTCCAACAAATTATTTATCATATTGGAAATGTGCGTAGCATCGCCTTCGATAATCGGATTTTCTGCGTTGAGTTGCGTGGTGACAATCCCGTCTTTTTTTTCTACTTGCAAACTGATATTTTCTACAGCCGCTTCTATCACATCATGTAAATCAACTTCACTTAAATTCAAAGTATATTTTCCCTTTTCAATTTGCGCCATTTGTAAAACCTTTTCTACTTGCCCGTTCATGCGGTGATTTTCCTGCTTGATGATGCCGATAAATTTTTTTATTTTTTCCGGATTAGAAATAACATTTTGATTACCGATAGCATCTGCTGCCAAAGAAATAGTGGCAATCGGTGTTTTAAACTCGTGCGTCATGTTGTTAATAAAATCAGTTTTCATTTCCGAAACTTTTTTCTGATGCAAAACAACATAAATCGTGTAGGCAAAACAACCGATAATGATTGCCGTAAAAAGCAAAGACAAAACTAATCTAGACAACATATTGC
>JAYTIA010000103.1:0-2304 GCA_043732145.1 Saprospiraceae bacterium | reverse complement strand
TTTCGGCTTCGAAGAAGTTAAAGATTTTAAATCACTTTTTGAACGCGCTAATATAAAAATGGAATTAATTTTATAAGTGGACTTACTGACATTGGACTTACTGATAATAGACGATGGACTTACTGACGATCGACTTACTGATAATGGAAAAATCCATTATCCATCGTCAATAAGTCCAATGTCAGTAAGTCTATCGTCTATTATCAGTAAGTCCAATTTCAGTAAGTCTATTCATTCACCAATCATCATAATAAAACGAAAAAAAATGTTAGATTCTACAATTTCTTCTACTTCTTTTAACAGGAGTACACTTTTCAATGCTTCATGTGTGTCGCTGATTGTGACATCGCTCTCGTTCGCAGTGCGTGCGGGTATTTTGACAAAATTAGGAACAGATTTTCATCTGACTGACACCGAACTCGGATGGATAACCGGTATGGCTTTTTTCGGTTTTCCGGTAGCAACAACGCTTGGCGGATTTTTCGTTGACGCACTCGGTATGAAACGTTTTATGTGGCTCGCATTTTTTGCGCATCTACTCGGTATTATCATGACTATTTTTGCCGGTGGTTTTTGGACACTTTTTATTTCAACTTTTCTCGTCGGTTTTGCAAACGGAACGGTTGAAGCGGTTTGTAATCCATTAATCACGTCGCTTTACCCGGAAAATAAAACGACAATGTTGAATAAATTTCACGTTTGGTTTCCCGGCGGTATCGTTATCGGCAGTATTATGTCGTTAATAATGACTAAAATGGGTTTGAGTTGGCAGCCGCAAGTAGCGATGCTTTTAATTCCGACAGTAATTTACGGTTATATGTTTTGGAATCAAGAATTTCCGCAAACAGAGCGCGTTACTTCCGGTCACTCTACAAGCGATATGTTCGCAGCGTGTTTGACACCGTTGTTTTTATTTATGATGGCGTGTATGTTCTTGACAGCTAACTCGGAATTAAGTACAACGCAATGGATCGGAAAACTACTCGGTAATGCCGGTGCAGAACCATTAGTTATTTTAGCTTTAGTAACAGGCATCATGGCAGTCGGCAGATATTTCGGCGGCGGACTTATTCACCGATTACAACCGGCGGGTGTTCTTTGGATGTCGTCTATTTTAACATTCATCGGTATTTATTGGATTGCTCAAGCAACCGGACCAATGGTTTATGCGGCAGCGATTGTTTTTGCAGTAGGTGCTTGTTTTTTTTGGCCCACTATGTTGGGTTTTGTTTCAGAAAATATTCCGAAAAGCGGTGCGTTGGGTTTATCGTTGATGGGCGGCATGGGTATGCTCGGCAATTGGGCATATCAAACATTTTTTATCGGACCTAAATTGGATTCGGAAAAAGCCATGTCTGTAAAAAACGGAATGACAGATACTAACACGATTGATTTACTAGCCGGACAAAGCGTATTACACAGTATTCAATGGTTGCCGTTGATACTTATTTTCGCATTCGGTGGTTTATATTTTTTTATGAAGAGAGATAAATAGCTATCAGCTATCAGCTATCAGTTATCAGCCTAATATTTATGTCTGAAGCTGATAGCTGATAGCTGGCGGCTGATAGATAATTATATGCAAGTCGTCATATACAGTAAAGTTTTGCACCTTGAGGATATCGAATACGTACAAACGCTTTTCGATGTGCTGCACGATAATTTGGTGAATACTTATATTTTCGCACCGTATTTTGAACAACTTAAAGATAAAATCAATTTTATAAAACCGGTAGCAACTTTTGAAAGCCACCTTGATTTTAAAACGCATAAATTTGATTTTGTCATTGTTCTCGGCGGTGACGGTACGATGCTCGATGTCGTTACGATTGTACGCGATTCGGGCGTGCCGATTATGGGTATTAATTTAGGGCGATTGGGGTTTTTGAACAGCATCGCGAAAAAACGCATTCCGGAAGCGATGCAACTACTCATTCAAAGCAGATTTTCTGTTGAAGAACGCCGCTTATTATACCTCGAAACAGATAAAAATATTTTCGGTGAATGTCGTTTCGCACTCAACGATTTTACGATTTTGAAACGTGATACGTCTTCGATGATTACTATTCATGCTTTTCTCGATGGCGCATATTTTAATTCTTATTGGGCAGACGGATTAATTATCGCCACTGCAACCGGTTCAACCGGTTATTCTTTAAGTTGCGGCGGACCAATTGTTTTTCCGGATTCAAAAAACTTCGTCATCACACCCGTTGCACCACACAATTTGAATGTACGCCCGATAATTGTTTCCGATGATTCGGTGATTAGTTTTGAAGTAGAAGGTCGTACCGATAATTTTCT
>JAYTIA010000102.1:0-2308 GCA_043732145.1 Saprospiraceae bacterium | reverse complement strand
TATACCGCAAATCCATCTGCTCAATTTCGTGAATGAAAGTATCATTCACTTGGACTTTTCTTTCTGCTGAAGTGAGATGCAGCGTTTGTTTGTTCGTTTTATCCAAGAAATGAATTTTAAGACGGTGTTTGCCTTTATTTTTTTTACAAATAGCATCTAAATCTTCGATGAGTTGATGCGAAATTTGTTCTATCGGAATCATCACCGTGATACTTTGTGTCATACTTTCACTGATGCTTGCCAATTGTTTCACATCGCGAATGCGTAACTCAAATTCTTCTTGCGAATTGTAGCGCGGTTTCATTTCTCCTTCGATGAAAACAGAAATGCCGGGTTGTAAAATCGGTGCATAACGCGCATAATCTTCGTTGAAAAGCGGAAACTCGTGCGATCCTTTATAATCTTGAATAACAAAACTACCAAATGGTACACCTTTTTTTGTGAGACGTTGTGATGCTGACGCAACAAACGCAGCAACTTTTACTTTCTGGTTTTTAAAATTTGAAATATTATCGAGCGTGCAATTCGCAAAAGCGAGTTCCATTTTAAAATCATCGAGCGGATGTCCGCTCAAATAAATACCGATAAATTCTTGTTCTTTGTTGAGTCTTTGAACCAAACTCCATTCTTCAACTTTCGGCGGAACAGGTGTGGTTAATGCAGCCGAAGACATTTCTCCGAACAGCGACGTGGTTGAACTGTCTTTTTGAGATTGTACACCGCCGGCAAATTTTACCAAATGTTCTATAAAAGATTCGTGTTTGTCGGATGCAGCAAAATACGCGGCACGCGGAATACCGAACGAGTCGAGCGCACCGGCTTGTGCCAAATTTTCTAAAACACGTTTATTCACCGAGCGCGAATTGAGGCGCGTGACAAAATCGAAAATATCTTTGAACGCACCGTTCGTGTTGCGCTCGATAATAATTTGTTCCACCGCAGCTTCGCCCACACCTTTTATAGCCGACAAAGCAAACCGCACATCACCATTTTTATTCACCGAAAATCTTACCCCACTCTCATTCACATCCGGTGATTTCACTGCAATACCCATCGTTCGACATTCTTCCATAAAAAAACTAATCTTATCTAAGTTTGTCAAATTGTTCGACAGCGTTGCCGCCATAAATTCTGCCGCATAATGCGTTTTGAAATAGGCGGTTTGATACGCCACCAACGCATAACAAGTCGAGTGCGATTTATTGAAGGCATATTGCGCGAAGGCTTCCCAATCCGCCCAAATTTTTTCGCAAGTTTTAGTAGCGTATCCGTTTTTTGCAGTGCCTTCCAAAAATTTGGCTTTCATTTTATTCAGTACCGCAATTTGTTTTTTTCCCATCGCTTTACGCAAAAAATCGGCATCGCCTTTAGTAAAGTTTGCCAATTTCTGACTTAACAACATCACCTGTTCTTGATAAACTGTTACACCATAAGTTTCTTTCAAAATATCTTCCATGTCCGGCAAATCGTAAGAAACTTTTTCTAAACCATTTTTACGCGCAATGAAAGTGGGAATATACTGAATCGGTCCCGGACGATATAAGGCGTTCATCGCAATTAAATCTTCAAACCTGTCGGGTTTCAATTCTCGCAAATATTTTTGCATACCCGAACTTTCAAACTGAAAAGTCGCGTTCGTTTCTGCGCGTTGATAAAGTTTATACGTTTGTACGTCATCAAGCGGTAACTCATCAGGGTCAATATCTAAACCGTAATTTTCTTTTATCAAACGCAAAGTGTCTCGAATAATCGTGAGCGTGCGTAATCCCAAAAAGTCCATCTTAATAACACCGGCATCTTCGATGATAGAACCTTCAAATTGCGTAATCAATAAGTTTACCTCTTTGGAAGTATAAACCGGAATAATTTCCGTCAAATCTTTCGGCGCAATAATGATACCGGCGGCGTGAATACCTGTGTTGCGCACAGAACCTTCAAGTATCAACGCCTCGCGTAAAATGGCGGAACGTACGTCGCTTTCATCGGCGAGAATGGCGCGGAGTTGTTTTATATTGTCTATATCCTCACTTTGAAAACCTTCTCTTTCTGCCAAAGAATCCGGGTCGTTTGTCAACGGTGCTTTCATCACGCGATTCAAATTGGTACCGGGTTTGTCCGGGACTAATTTGGCAAGCGCGTTAGATTCACTTATCGGCAAATCCATGACACGCGCTACGTCTTTGATAGACATTTTTGCCGCCATCGTACCGTAAGTAACAATATGCGCGACTTGTTGTTTGCCGTATTTATCCACGACGTAATCAATGACTTTTTGTCTGCCTTCGTCATCAAAATCCGTATCAATATC
>JAYTIA010000101.1:0-2309 GCA_043732145.1 Saprospiraceae bacterium | reverse complement strand
ATCATCAAAAAAGTTAAACCGCGCGTGCAATTCGGCATCAGTCCGTTTGGTGTTTGGCGCAACAGTTACGTTGATCCTTCGGGTTCGGATACTCACGCCGGACTTACTTGCTACGACGATTTATATGCCGATGTGCGTAAATGGTTGCAATTGAGTTGGATTGATTATGTAACACCGCAAGATTATTGGGCAATCGGTTTTAATTTAGCTGACCACGAAAAAATTGCGCGTTGGTGGTCGGATAACAGTTATGGCAAACCGGTTTTTATCGGCTACAACTCAAGTCGCATCGGACAAACGAGTAAACGCGAACCAAATTGGACAAACCCGAATGAAGTGCCGAATCAAATAATGATTGACCGCAGTTATAAATCGGTGAAAGGAGCCGTATTTTTCAGTGCCAAAAGCTTAATTTACAACCCATTGGGTTTCAGCGATTCTTTAAAAAATAATTATTTTCATGAGTTTGCCATTCCGCCGGAAGTTGTAAAAGATACTTCTATGTTAGCGTGTGAACCCGTAGAAATTCGTCCGATTATGACGGAAGGTAATGCCGTTCATCTGCGTTGGAAAACGAGCAATAATTTACAAAAAAATATACCTTTTCAATATTTAATTTATCGTTTCAATTACGGCAAAGTAGATTTTGCGGATAGCAGAAATATCGTCGCTATTATGCCGCAAGATGTGCGCGAATTAACTTTTTATGATAAAAACTCTAAACACGAAGATACTTATCTGTATGCCGTTACAGTTACCGATTGTAAAAATAATGATATGCTATTAAATACGGACAAAATGAAATTGCCGGTACAAGATTTACCTTCCCACGCCGTGTTGATGCAACTCAATAAAGCACATGCCAAAATAAATGCGAAGCCGAAGAAAAAATGTTGGTTGTTTAGGTGGTTATAGGTTATTCTTTTTTCTTCAGCAATGAAGCTACAACACCACCGACCAACAACCCTACAACAATTAAAAGTGAAACACCAATAGGAATCTTGTACCAATGTTCAATCAACATTTTTACGCCGATAAAAACTAAAATAATAATGAGGGCTTTGTCCAAGTATTCAAATTTTTGAAGCGAAGCTGCGAGTACAAAATACATTGCTCGTAAACCGATAGTAGCAAAAATATTACTGCTGAAAACTAAAAAAGGATCTTTCGTTACAGAAAAAACAGCCGGAACAGAATCAAAAGCGAATAAGACATCCATAGTTTCAACCACAAGTAAAGTGACGAACAAAGTAGTAGCTGCTTTTTTACCGTTTTCTATCGTGAAAAAATTACCGTTTTCATATTTATTTGTGATAGGGAAAATTCGACTCAATAAGCGTATCGCTCCATTATTCTCGAAATCCAAATCGTCTTCATCGGAAGTTGTAGCCATTTTGTAAGCCGAAAATAATAAAATGGCTGCAAAAATATAATCTACCCAATCGCTGATAAGAGTCACCAACGAAAATCCCACACCAATCATTAAACCGCGCAATATGACGACACCCAAAATACCCCAAAATAAAATTTTATATTGATAACTGTCCGGCACTTTGAAGTACGACATGATGAGTGCGATAACGAACAAATTATCTACACTCAAAGCCAATTCGATAATATAACCGGTTAAATATTGTAAACCGGCTTCCTTGCCGGAAGTTGCCACAGGCGTGTCAAGTAGGTGATTACTATAAACATAAAAAATAACGCCCGAAAACAATAAACCCAAAGCCACCCAAACTAACGATTGTTTTATAGAAGTTTTTATATCCGGTACATCACCTGTATTATGTCCGAGTACATATAAATCAATAAAAAGTAAAACGGCAATTAAAGATAAAAAGGCAATCCAAATCATACAGGTACAAGTTTTCTGAAGAAAGTTTAAGAATAAGAAAGGAATAAAGTCTGCCGGTAAGGTTAATTATTTTCTGGTCAGAATTTTTATCTTTTAAGGAGAATATCTGATAATATTTAACGAAAAAGATAAGCATTATGAACATAAAAGAATAAGTCTAACGGTGGAACTTATTTCTTTCTCATTCCTAAGTTAGAATGAAATTTTAAAATCGTTTTGCAAATTAACATCAAGATTGGATAATGTGCTTATTTTTTCTACAAATTCTAAGTATGTAACGACAAAAAGCGATGAACAGAAAAAACTTCCGTTCATCGCTTTTAATTTTTTTTATTAGAAATACTTATCATTCTTTTTTTGCCGTAGTAGGATATTTTAAATTTTTCCAACTTTTCAATACCACTTTCACAGAACCCACCGACACCGGCGATTCTATCATCAAAGGCACTTT
>JAYTIA010000100.1:0-6182 GCA_043732145.1 Saprospiraceae bacterium | reverse complement strand
AAACCCGAAATTTATCAGCGATGGTTAAGGCCGTCGAAGCATCGAATAAACAATGAAAAAACTCATAATTGCCATTGCCATTTTATCTTTGGTATCTTGTGCAAGCCCGATTTCAAAATTTTTGATAAAAAGTGCAGAAACAACGGCACCTGCAAAAGTCGTCTTTCAAAATTTATCTCAAAATGCAGATAGATTTGAATGGCAATTCGGCGACAGCATCGTTTCCGCCGATTCTTCAACCCTACATATTTTTAACCACTCGGGTAACTACACCGTTACCTTAAAAGCTTTTAAAGGCAATAAAGTGAATCAAAGTCAACAAAACATTTTAATTAAAGCACCGCTGGCTTGTTTGGTGCAAATAGAAACCGATTACGGTATCATGGTTGTCGAATTATCGAATGCAACACCCCTGCACCGCGATAATTTTACAAAATTAGCCACTGAAGGTTTTTACGACGGTACGCTTTTTCACCGCATCATCACCGATTTTATGATTCAAGGCGGTGATCCGGATTCAAAGAATGCCGCCGCAGGACAAGGACTTGGCAGCGGCGGACCGGGTTACACGATTCCGGCAGAGTTTATTGATTCGCTTATTCATGTGAAAGGTGCATTAGCGGCAGCGCGGCAAAGTGATGCTGTTAATCCGAAACGCGCATCGAGTGGTTCGCAGTTTTATATTGTTCAAGGAAAAACTTATACGGCTGATGTACTCGACAAAATTGAAGCACAAAAAAATTTTAGGTATTCCTCTGCCCAACGTCAAGCGTATATAAGTACAGGTGGTACGCCGTTTTTGGACAGAGATTATACCGTTTTCGGTCATATTATTTCCGGATTAGACGTAGTGGATAAAATTGCTGGCGCACAAAAAGACGGACGCGACAGACCGATGAAAGATATTAAAATGAAAATTCGAGTAATTAAATAAATTGCTTTGAGCTGTGAGCAGTAAGCAATCAGTTTTTGACTGATAGTGACAAGCTCAAAGCTCAAAGCTCAAAGCTCAAGGTTATGAACATTTTAGGTATTGATGTCGGTGCAAGCGGCATAAAAGGTGCGGTAGTAGATATTACTACCGGAGAATACGTGCAAAAACGTATTCGTTTGGAAATGCCGGCTGCAAGCACACCCGAAAATGCCGGTAATGTGATTGCCGAGTTAGCGCGACAATTTAATTATTCGGGCGTTATCGGTGTGGGTTTTCCGGCTGTTATTAAAAACGGAAAAACTTTGACGGCAGCTAATTTGGATAAATCTTGGATTGGTTGTCCGATTGAAACTTTTCTGGGAGGAAAAACCGGACAAAAAGTAATCGCATTGAACGATGCCGATGCTGCCGGATTAGCTGAAATGCGTTTCGGCGAGGGGAAAGGCGTAAAAGGTACAGTTATTTTAATTACAATCGGCACCGGTTTAGGTACGGCTGTTTTTACAGACGGGCATTTGTTGCGCAACACGGAACTCGGACATATTTTTTTGCAAAGCGGAATTGATGCTGAAAAGATGGCTTCCGACTCTGCACGGCAACGCGAAGATTTAACTTGGCGCAAATGGGGTAAACGTTTCAATGAGTATTTAGAACAGATAGAAATGCTTTTACAACCGCAACTTATTCTGCTCGGAGGTGGTGCAAGCAAACAATTTTCGGAATATAAAGAACGAATAACGATTCAAACACCCGTTATTCCTGCTAAATTATTAAACAATGCCGGCATCATCGGTGCAGCGATTTATGCGCACGAATCTCAATAGGGCGTTAGAGTCGAGTGGTAAATAGTTAACTTTTATATTCGTAAGCTCGTCCTCACTTCGCGAGAACATCCCGCTTGAAAAAGATTTTTATTGCAGCGATGTGATTTCTTACTGCTTCGCAGCAAAAAATCACGTCGCTGCTTTCAAGTCCTCTGACCGTTATTATAATTGCTTAACGTTTGGCTATATCGATCATTTTTTTAGGTCTTGTTAAATCTAAAATCGTAAATCAGCTTTCTTTCACCAACATTTGGAAACCGTTGCCATGAATGTTTATGATTTCGATATTGGAATCTTTCGATAAATACTTGCGCAATTTGGTAATAAACACATCCATGGAACGTGCCGTAAAATAATTATCTTCTTGCCAAATTTTCACAAGTGCTTCGGAACGCGGCAATACATCGTTTTTATGTTGGCAAAACATTTTTAGCAGTTGTGCTTCTTTCGGACTCAATTTTATTTCCTCTTTATCTCCTTCGATACTCAATATGCGCACCGGATAATTAAAATTGTATTTGCCGATGCTGTAATCACGCACTTCATCTCTTGCATCGCTTTTTGGTTGACTACGTTTCAGTACGGCGTGAACGCGCATCAAAAATTCTTCTGTGTTAAACGGTTTGCTGATATAATCATCTGCTCCGATTTTGAAACCTTGAAGCACATCGTCTTTCAAAGTTTTAGCCGTCAAAAATATAATTGGAATATCTTTATTTTTTTCTCTAATTTCCTTTGCCAATGTGAACCCATCTTTTTTCGGCATCATCACATCCAGCACACACAAGTTGAAATCATTTCTTTTTTTAAACGCCTCCCAGCCTGCTACGCCGTCTGTTGCCAACGTAACTTCATAATCATTCATTTCGAGGTATGAGCGCAACACATCGCCGAAATTAGGGTCATCTTCGACTAATAAAATTCTCGTAAGATTTGCAGCCATAACATTTTTTTTGTGCGGTAACTGTGCCGCTTTATTCTTAGTAAACGAGTTGTATTGTTAAATATTTATCTTGGGTTCATAATTTAAACGCAATTTAATTGAAATTCTTTTGTCGAAGCGATTTTATTTTTGTGTTTTAAAAAAGTAAAGGTCTGCCTCAAATTTATTGAAGCAGACCTTTGTTAGTTAATCAGTAGAAAATGCAGTAATGCTTAAATTGGAATACGTGTACCTTTCTTAAATGTTTTTGGTAAAGTACTTTTAGACCCAAACGTAACCACCGTCGTTTGTTCCGCCGCCGTTATTACGACTTTCGATTTTTGCAACCGAAGCAAGTTCTCTCTCAGATTGAAATATTGATGCCATTTTTATTAATTATGATTTACAGGTGAAGTATGTTACAATTTTTATAATCGGGTACAAGTTTATTTATTTAGAACGAAAATAAAGCAACAAAAATTTCATTCATTGTGACATTATAATTTCGTTAACTTTTTTTGCTCTATTGTAAATTTTTTATGTAGGAAGTCTTTACATCTGCGACGCGAAAAATAATTATAGTAGTCTTATGTTAATGTTTCAAAATTTGTACCAAAATTTAAAATCGAACAATAAAAATACAGGAAGCTTCTTTTTTTATTTGTAGCTTTGCAAAAACCATTATTAAAAATGAAAATCACAATACAACACTTTACCCTTATCATAGGATTTATCCTGCCTTCTTTCAAAAGCATTACTCAAGAATTGTCGCAGCTGCTTTTTCAAAAAAAAGAAGTTTTACCGATGCGGTTAGAAACCAATCTGAAAGTTCTGTTAAAAGAAAAAGTTAAAACGCATGAGTACCACTGGGCAAAATTGTCTTACACCGGTGATCAAAACGATTCTGTTGTTATTCCCATGAAATTAAAAGTGCGCGGTAATTTTCGATTATCGTCCGGCACTTGCAATTTTCCGCCGCTTTTACTCAACTTTCCGAAGAAAAAAATAAAAAATACACTTTTTGATCACCAAGATAAATTGAAATTGGTGACACAGTGCGACAATCCGGAGTATGTGGCGCGTGAATATATGGTGTATGAAATTTACAACCTGCTCACAGATTTAAGTTTTAAAGCGCGATTGACGGATGTGACTTACATTGATTCGTTGGGTAAAATAAAACCCAAAACAAGTCACGGTTTTTTTATTGAAAACGAATTGGATATTGCTAAACGCATCAATGCAGAAAGCTTCACGCGAAAGAATCTCCAATTGTTTCAGTTGGATACGATGCAATCGGCATTGGTCACGATGTTTGAGTATTTAATCGGCAATCACGATTGGTCGGTGCCGGGTTTGCACAATATCAAAATCTATATTCAACCCGGTAAACTTTTTTTACCTATACCCTACGATTTTGATCACGCCGGTATCGTTGAAGCGTATTATGCTAAACCGCCGGAACAATTTGAAATTTCATCGGTCAGAGAAAGATTATATCGCGGGTTAGATTATCCTCCGGAAGTTTTTCGGAAAGTATTTGATAAATTTAACGGCATCAAACCGCAATTATACGCGCTTTACGAAGGTAATCCGTTACTCGATGCGAAATACATCAAGCGTACCCTGCAATATTTTGATGAATTTTATGCAGAAATTAATGATCCGAAAGGTATTAAGAAACATTTTACCGGCGGACGTACTAAAAATTAAATCAACGCATATACATCACCAAAAGTAAACTGATGATTGCTAACGGAAAACCATACATGAAAATATTGTAAGCGATACTTAAAAGTCGGAATTTATGCTCAATGACTTTGCCCTGCGCATAAATATTTTCAACCAAACTTTCGCGCAATTCTGCCGAATCGGTCATCATGTTTTCCATAGCTGTTTTATATTCTTCTACAGTAAGAGCAGTATAGTCGCCGAAAAATAAAAGGTCAACTTTATCTGATGTATTATGTCTTTTTGGTTTCACCGACGGTTTGGTAGAAAGCAATGCAAAAGTTATGGTAATTAAACATACCGCTACCAATAAACCAATCGGAAAAAGTAATTTTTGATTGGTAGCATATTCATGAACCAAAAACGAAGTCATGACAGAAATAATAATCGAATTAATGGACACCATCAAGCGCGCTTTGTGATCTGCCATTTCGCTCAATCTCAAGTGGTTGCCCAACATGGAGCGGAACATCGTTTCGGTCGTGCGACTTGGTTTTTTCTTTTTCGGTTTTTTTTCTTTCTCTATTTTTGGAGATGAAATCGGTAATTCATTCTCTTCCATATCGTAAATTGTTTTTTTGATTTTATAGACTAATGGTACAGCTTTTTATTAATTTTACTAAAAAACGATTGGTTTTTTATAAATTTGAGTACAATTCTTTGAAAAGCTTAGAACTTTTAAAAGCTATTAATCTGTTATTGCTGCCACTAATGCCTTTGTTAAAATCTTTACCGCACTACAACAAAACTACCGGGCCAACCACCGAAAGAATTACTGACAGCACCGTTTCGATTACTACCTTGAAAAGAATTTTGCGCGCCTCTTATTTCAATGGTGACTAAACCACCGGATGAAGGAATGGCTCCTGCATGAACACCGGCAATACAAATACAAGAATCATCTGTGTAAATATCAGTGCCGTAAAGTCTATGACCAATATAATCGGCGGCGGGACAAGCAAACGTAAACCTTTGTCCAATTTTATCTCGATACGTTTCAGCCGATTTGTACCAATCAATATTTTGATTGGCAGTCGGCGGTTGCGGCGGTGGCGGTGTATTACCACCTGAATTATTCATTTGTGCTTGCAGCCTTTCGCGTTCATATCCCGGCACACCCGGATCGGAGGTAATACTTGAGACGACAATATTTATCCATTGTCTTCCGCCTTGCGCTTCGTTGCACATAATTACGGCAGTGTTATTGCCTTTATAACCGGCTTTTATATTGGCTTGCGTAAAAATATTCACATACCCTTCTGCTCGAAGTGCCGATTCTGCACGTTGCATCGCAGTCTCAAAAGAAATTGAAAATATTTGTTCGCCGCGTGACCAAGCGGGTTGCGATTGCAAAGCACTTACAAAAATGAATAAATAAAAAACTAAAGTTAAAACAAATTTATAAAGCATACGAGATGTAAACGAGAAACACAGATGCGCTTTATAAATAAAGGCGATTGATTTATGGTTGAGTTCAGTTTTCATATCAATAATTTTAGATTTTAAGAAAAATTAAAATTTTAGAGATAAAGCAAACATTGTGATTTGTAACGGACTACTTTTTAATTCGAAGGATGGATGTTGAAGAAATAAAATGCAGAATACCAAATTTCGGAAATTTATTTCAAAAATAAAAAAAATATTGAAAAAATAAAAAAATTCAATAAAAAAATTCAATAAAAAAATAAAACAAAAATTTATTTCTCAAAATATTTGTAACTGCCGATTGGAAAACAAATCTTCGTTTACCCAATTTTTATTACATTTGTAA